>JAUJMI010000066.1:1787-11759 GCA_030446945.1 Longimicrobium sp.
TCTGGAGGGGATCGATTCGCTCCATGCGCGCCACCGGCGTGACAGCCACCTGTAGAGCGGAGGACGCATGGCGGGGCTGATCGACCGGCTGATGGAGTGGGTGCAGGGCCTCCCCGGGCCGCTGGTGTACCTGGTGATCGGCGCGTTCGCCGGGCTGGAGAACATCTTCCCCCCCGTGCCGGCGGACGCGATCGCGCTCACGGGCGGCTTCCTGGCGGGGCGCGGGACGATCTCCCCCATCGGCGCCTTCCTGGTGGTGTGGGGGTGCAACGTGGCGACGGCGCTGCTGACGTACTGGGTGGGGCGGCGCTACGGCGCGTCGTTTTTCCAGGGGCGCATGGGGCGGATGATCCTGCAGCCGCAGCAGATGTCGCGGCTCTCCGCGCTGTACGCCAAGCACGGCGCGCAGGTGATTTTCATCAGCCGCTTCCTTCCGGGGTTCCGCGCGGTGGTGCCGGTGTTCGCGGGCACGAGCGGGATGGGCTGGGTGAGGACCGCGGCGCCCATCGCGCTGGCGTCAGGGTTGTGGTACGGGATGGTGGTGTACCTGGGCGCCACCGCCGGGCGCAACTGGGAGCAGATCCGCGCGGCGGTCGAGACGTCGGGGCGCTGGCTGGCGATCGCGGCGGTGATCCTCTCCGCGCTGGTGGCGTGGTGGTGGTGGCGCAGCCGACAGGAGGGCGCCTGAGCACCGCCGAGCCGGAGGAGCTGGACCGCACCGCGCGCCAGTTCGGGGTGGAGGGGTTCATCGACCACCTCCGCTTCGAGCGCAACCTGAGCGAGCAGACCATCGACGCCTATCGCCGCGACGTGGTCCGCATGTGCTCGCACGCGCGCACGCTGGGCCGCGCCCGACCCTCCGAGGTCACTACCGACGACCTGCGGCGATTCGTCCTCCTCCTCAAGGACCTGGGGCTCGCGCCGTCGTCCATCGCGCGCAACATCTCCGCGTTGCGCACCTACTTCCGCTTCCTGCTTGGCGAGAACGAGGTGGTGGCGGATCCCAGCGAGGCCATCGACACCCCCACCGCGTGGAAGACGCTCCCCGGCGTGCTCACGGTGGCGGAGATCGAGCGTCTGCTGGAGGCGCCGGACATCATGCACCCCCTGGCCTGGCGCGACCGCGCGATGCTGGAGTTCGCGTACGCGAGCGGGGTGCGCGTGTCGGAGCTCACCGGCATCCGGGTGCGCGACCTGCACCTGGACGACGAGTTCGCCTCCGTCTTCGGCAAGGGCGCCAAGGAGCGGATGGTGCCGGTGGGGCGCCGGGCGATCGGCGCGCTCTCCATCTACCTGCGCGAGACGAGGCCGCGGCTGGAGCGCGGGACGGGGGAGGGGCGCGTCTTCCTGAACGCCCGCGGCGGCCCGCTGACGCGCATGGGCGTGTGGAAGATCCTCCGGCAGCACGTGGAGGCCGCCGGGATCGAGAAGAGGGTGACGCCCCATACCCTGCGCCACTCCTTCGCCACCCACCTGCTGGAGGGCGGCGCGGACCTGGTCGCCGTGCAGGAGATGCTGGGCCACGCGGACATCTCCACCACGCAGATCTACACCCACGTGGACCGCACGTACCTGTCCCAGATCCACCGCCAGTTCCACCCGCGGGCCTGATGAGCTCGAGGCGGGGCAGGGGAGGTCAGACACGCAGGTCTGCCCGTACCACGTATCGGTGCTAGGCGCAGGCGAGATAGCGGCGTCAGGCACGGGCAGCCACGTGGGCAGCCCCTACGAGGTCGGTGCGTAGAGCCGGGGTCGAGGCAGGGGCAGGGGAGGGCGCGATAAATCGCGCCCCTACGCGTTCGCGGGGAACGGGCCGGGAGGGTGAGGGCCCGCCGCCCTACGCAACCCGCAGCAGCACGATCCCGCACACGATCAGCGCGATCCCCAGCAGGCGCACGGGGTCGCGCGGCTCGCCGAGGATGAGCATGCCGAGCAGGCTCGCGCCCACCGCGCCGATCCCGGTCCACACGGCGTAGCCGGTGCCGACTGGGATGGTGCGCAGCGCGGTGGCGAGCAGGTAGAAGCTCGCGCCCATCGCGGCCAGGGTGCCCACGCTCGGCCACAGGCGCGTGAAGCCCTCCGTGTACCTGAGCCCGATCGCCCACACCACCTCCAGCAGCCCCGCGACGAACAGGTACGCCCACGCCATTCCGCCCCCCCTTTTCGGCTCCGCTCCAGCCGCTCCGCAGGGTGCGGAGCGTGGGCCGAAGTTAGCACGGGGGCGGGCTCGGGGCACCGGCGACCGTTGCAAAGAGGGACTTCCTGCGCCATCGTTCAGCGGCCGTCATGCCCGCAGGGCGGCCGCACGCGGCTCAGGGGCACGCGAGATCATCACAGGGAAGCCATGATCCTGGTTATCGATAACTACGACAGCTTCACGTACAATCTAGTACAGTATCTCGGCGAGCTGGGGGCGGAGATGGAGGTCGTGCGCAACGACCAGCTCTCAGTGGACGAGATCGCGCGGCGCGCTCCGGAGCGCATCGTCATCTCCCCCGGGCCGTGCACGCCGACGGAGGCGGGAGTGTCGGTGGAGACGATCCGGGAGCTCGGGCCCAGGATCCCGATCCTCGGCGTCTGCCTTGGACACCAGTCGATCGGGCAGGCGTACGGCGGCGACGTGGTGCGCGCCGCCAAACCGATGCACGGCAAGACCTCGCCGATCCGCCACACGGGAGAGGGGATCTTTCGCGGCATCCCGGCGCCGTTCACGGTGGCACGCTACCACTCGCTGGTGATCGAGCCGTCGTCGCTACCAACCGCGCTGGAGGCGGTGGCGTGGACGGACGAGCCGGGATTCGAGACGGAGATCCAGGCGGTCCGCCACCGCGCGCACCCGGTGTGGGGCGTCCAGTTCCACCCGGAGTCCATCGCCAGCGAGCACGGGCACGCGCTCCTTCGCAACTTCCTGGAGCTCGGATGAAGCTCCGCCCGGCGCTGCCCGCGATACTCCTCCTCCTGGCGTGCGCGCTCCCCGCCGCAGCGCAGGAGGTGACGGTGCGCGGCGACGATCGGAGCCACGCCGCCGACGTCGTGCGCGAGGTGCTCGCACGCGGCCGATACGTGCGCATCGATCGCGACACCATCCTCTCAGCGACCTTTGCGGCGCCGGGCGACCTGGTGATCTACGATGCGGACGTGCGGCTGGAGGGCTCCGTCACGGGCTCGGTGGTGGTGTTGCGCGGGCACTTCTACCTTCGCCCCGGCTCGCGCGTGGGCGGCGAGATCGCGGTCATCGACGGCGGCGTCTATCCCTCCGCGAAGGCGCAGTACGGCGCGATCTCGCAGTCCAATCCGTCCACCGTGGTCGTGCGCGGCGACTCGGTGCGCAGGCCGGGTGACACGACGCTGGTCGCGACGATCGTGGGGCCGCCGCTGCCGCGCTCCTTCCGCCCGCTGTTCCAGACTCCCACTTATGACCGGGTGAACGGGATCACCGTTGCCGGGGGCGCGCAGTTCCGCTTGTCGCCCGATCCCGGAGCGGGGCGGGTGAGCGCGTTCCTGGCGTACCGGCAGAAGCAGGAGGACCACCTGGGCGCCCAGCTGCGGCTGGAGTACCCGCTTGGCATCCAGTCGCTGCGCTTGGAGGCGGAGCTGTCGCGTCTTACGCGCACCAACGACGCCTGGCACCACGCCGACATCGTCAACACCGTCACCGCGGCGGTGCTGGGGCGCGACCACCGCGACTACTACGACGCGGACCGCGCCTCCGTGTTCGTCACACGGCCCGTCGCGAAGCCGATCATCGCGGGGGAGTCGTGGCTGGGGCCGCGCGTGGGCGTGCAGGTGGAGCGCGCCCGCTCGCTGGAGACGGAGCCCGACCTCCCCTCGCTCATGGGCAGCGGCCTGCGCCGCGAGAACCCGCCCGTTCTGGAGGGGACGATCGTCTCCGGGATCGTGGGCGCCACGCTGCGCTGGCGCGGGCAGACGGTGCAGCTCGAGGGACTCGCGCAGGTGGAGCAGGGGTTCGGCGGCGCGACGTTCACACAGGCGCTGGCCTGGGCGGACTTCTACACCCTGACCTTCCGCCAGCAGTCGGTGCGCATCTACGCACGGACGATGCTCCCCATCGCCTCCGACGCGCCGCCGCAGCGTTTCGGGAACCTCGGCGGTCCGGGAACGCTGTCCACCACCGCGATCTCCGCCTTTCGGGGCGATCACCTGGTGTACGTGGGCTCGGAGTACGTGATCCCGTTTCCGCGGAAAGTACAGGTCCCGTACCTGGGCCAGCCGTCACTGGAGCTGCTGCATTCGTCCGGCGCCGCGTGGACGGGTTCGGCGCCCGCCTTCGTGCAGAACGTGGGCGGCGGCATTCGGTTCTTTTTGGCCCGCGCCGGCATCGTCGTGAACCCCGCCGCCGACGACCTGGACCCGGCGTTGTACTGGACGTTCTCGCTGCCCCGGTTCTGATCCGCCGGGGTTTGGAGGCGAGGAGGGCACGGGTAGACGCGCCGGGTGGCCCTACGAGGTTCTGGTGCGCAGGGCATGGGCCGTAGCGGGTGCGCGCGGTGGGCAGACACGCACGTCTGCCCGGACGGTGACGGCGCGACGGGCGGCGCTCGAGGAGGGGGAGAGGGCGGGCGCGATACATCGCGCCCCTACGGGACGTGTGCGCCACGCGTGGATCTACGCGTGCGCCCCCTCCCCGAGCCTGTCGTGGGAGAGGGGCAGCGAGGAACGAGCGGGGAGAGGGGCTACCCCGCGTGAGCCTTCGATTAACCGCCCCGCCAGCGCTTTGACAAACCGCCACGCCGCCGCTAGGTTGAGTGGCGTGATTATTGCAACTGCGCGCGGCATCCCCGCACATATTTCGGTTCGATGAGCGCCCTTGTCCTGGGCGTCATTCCGGCGCGCATCGGCTCGTCGCGCTTGCCGCGGAAGCCGCTCTTCCCCATCGCTGGCAGGCCACTCCTGGAGTGGGTCTGGCGCCGGGCGATGGGGATCGCTGTGTTCGACGCGGTCGTGGTCGCCACCGACTCCGCCGAGGTCGCGGACGCCTGCCGCGCCGTCGGAGCGGAGGTGCGGCTCACCGATCCCGCGCACCCCTCCGGCACCGACCGCGTGGCCGAGGTGGTCCGCGCCGCGGAGTACGCCGGGTTCGAGGTGATCGTCAACGTGCAGGGCGACGAGCCTTTCCTGCGGGCCGAGCACGTTGAAGAGGCAGTGCGGTTGGTGCGCGAGGGCGGGTGGGAGCTGGCGACGGTGGCGACGCCCATCCGCACCCGCGCGGAGTGGCTGGAGACGTCGGTGGTCAAGGTGGTGCGCGGGGATGACGGCGGTGCGCTCCTCTTCACCCGCGCTCCCGTCCCGCATCCGCGCGACGCGGAGCCTGACTTCAGAGACGACACGTACCTGCGCCACGTTGGGCTCTACGCCTACCGCCGCGACGCGCTGCTGCGCTGGGTCGCGCTGCCGGAAGGGCGGCTGGAGCAGATCGAGAAGCTGGAGCAGCTCCGTCCGTTGGCGGCGGGGATGCGCATGGGCGTGGCCGTGGGCCCGCCGGCCGAAGGGGGGATCGACACCCCCGCCGACGCCGAGCGCGCGGAACGCCTCCTATGGAACCAGTCCACACCTCCTCCCACGGAGCGAGCAGCCGAATGACCGCCCTGAACACGGCGCCCACCAAGTACATCTTCGTCACCGGCGGCGTCGTCTCGTCGCTCGGCAAGGGGATCGCGGCCGCGTCGCTGGGCCGGCTCCTGGTGGAGCGCGGGCTCCGCGTGACCATCCAGAAGTTCGATCCCTACATCAACGTGGACCCCGGGACGCTCTCGCCCTTCCAGCACGGCGAGGTCTTCGTGACCGACGACGGCGCGGAGACGGACCTGGACCTGGGGCACTACGAGCGCTTCGTGGGCGAGAGCCTGTCGCAGGCCAACAGCATCACCACGGGGCGCATCTACCAGGACGTCATCACGCGCGAGCGGCGCGGCGAGTACCTGGGCGCGACCGTGCAGGTGATCCCGCACATCACGGACGCCATCAAGGGGGCCATCCGCCGCCTGGCGCCCAACCACGACGTCGTCATCACGGAGATCGGCGGCACCGTGGGCGACATCGAGAGCCTGCCCTTCCTGGAGGCGATCCGCCAGTATCGGCAGGAGGTGGGGCGCGAGCACACCCTCTTCGTGCACCTCACGCTGCTGCCGTACATCGCGGCCGCCGGCGAGCTGAAGACCAAGCCGACGCAGCACTCCGTGCGCGAGCTGATGCAGATCGGCATCCAGCCGGACGTGCTGATCTGCCGCAGCGAGCGGGCGATCGAGCCGGACATGCGCCGCAAGATCGCGCTCTTTTGCAATGTCGACGTGGCCTCGGTGATCGAGGCGCGCGACGCGGAGACCATCTACGAGGTGCCGCTGGAGTACCACCGCCAGCGACTGGACGAGCTGGTGGTCAACAAGCTGGGGCTCAGCACGCCCAAGCCGGAGCTGGGCGAATGGCACGAACTGGTGAGCCGGCTCAAGAACCCCAGCAACGGCACGGTGCGCATCGCCGTCGTCGGCAAGTACGTGGCGCTGATCGACTCGTACAAGTCGGTGCAGGAGGCGCTCATCCATGGCGGGATCGCGGCGGACGCCAAGGTCCGGATCGACTGGCTCTCCTCCGAGGACTTCGAGAACGGCGGGGGGGCGGAGAAGCTGGCCGGCTACCACGGGCTGCTGATCCCCGGCGGGTTCGGCGTTCGCGGCGTGGAGGGGATGCTCTCCGCCATCCGCTGGGCGCGCGAGAACGGCCTCCCCTTCTTCGGCATCTGCCTGGGGATGCAGACGGCGATCATCGAGTTCTCGCGCACCGTCTGCGGGATCGAGGAGGCGCACTCGGCCGAGTGGGAGCGCACCACCAGCGACCCGGTGATCTGCCTGATGGACTCGCAGCGCCAGATCACCGACCTGGGCGGCACCATGCGGCTGGGGGCGTACACGGCGCGGCTGCAGCCCGGCTCGCGCGCGGCGGAGATCTACGGCGCGCTGGAGATCAGCGAGCGCCACCGCCACCGCTACGAGGTCAACAACCTGTACCGCGAGGCGCTGGGCGAGCACGGGATGCAGTTCAGCGGGCTGTCGCCGGATGGCAACCTGGTGGAGATGATCGAGCTGCCGGCGCACCCGTGGTTCGTGGCCACGCAGGCGCACCCGGAGCTGAAGTCGCGCCCGGACCAGCCGCACCCGCTCTTCGCCTCGTTCGTGGCGGCGGCTGCGGCGTACCGCGACGGGCAGAACGCCCCCGCGCAGCAGCGGCCCGAGCTGATGGCGGAGGCGTCGTCGTGAGCCAGGCGCTCGCGCGCGGCGGCGGCGACGTAGCGGAGCTCTTCCGCGCCGGCGCGCCGTTCTTTCTGATCGCGGGGCCGTGCGTGCTGGAGGACGACCGGCTCAACCTCTCCGTCGCCGAGGCGCTGGCGAGGATGGCGGACGAGCTGTCGCTCCCGCTGATCTTCAAGGCGTCGTTCGACAAGGCGAACCGCTCCTCCGCCGCCTCGCCGCGCGGGCCGGGAATGGAGGAGGGGCTGCGCAAGCTGGCGCGCGTGCGCCACGAGGTGGGGCTGCCGCTGATCACGGACGTGCACGAGCCGGCGCAGTGCGCGGCCGTGGCCGAGGTTGCGGACGTCCTCCAGATCCCCGCCTTCCTCTGCCGCCAGACTGACCTGCTGGTGGCGGCGGGGGCCACGGGGCGGCCGGTGAACGTGAAGAAGGGGCAGTGGATGGGGCCCAACGAGATGCGCGGCGCCGCGGACAAGCTGCGCGGCGCGGGCGCCGGCGGCGTGGCGGTGACGGAGCGCGGCACGTTTTTCGGCTACGGCAACCTGGTGGTGGACATGCGCTCCTTCGTGCAGATGCGCGAGGCGTGCGACGCCCCCACCGTGTTCGACGGCACCCACTCCGTGCAGCGCCCGGGGGAGGGCGCGGGGATCAGCGGCGGCGAGCCGCGCTTCATCCAGCACCTGGTGCGCGCCGCGGCGGCCGCCGGCGCCGACGCGCTCTTTCTGGAGACGCACCCGGACCCGGCCAACGCGCCGTCGGACTCCACCAACATGCTCCCGATCGAGCGGTTGCGTCCGCTGGTGGAAGAGGTGCTCGCCCTTCGTGCCGCGCTCGGCTTCGGCGGATGATCGCGCCCGCGCTGGATCCGCCCGCCCCCATCGCGCCCGACGATGCGCGCCGCATCCGCCTGGTCGTGCTGGACGTGGACGGCGTGATGACCGACGGCGGAGTGTACCTGGGCGCCACGGCCGCGGGCGAGGCGGTGGAGCTCAAGAGGTTCGAGATCCAGGACGGGCTGGGCATCCGGCTGCTGCAGGACGCGGGGATCGTCGTCTCGATCGTCACCGGGCGCGAGTCGCAGGCGGTCGCGATGCGCGCGGAGGAGCTGGGCATCCGCGAGGTGCACCAGGACCGCACGGCCGCCAAGCTCCGCATCGTGCAGGCGATGCTGGAGCGGCTGGGGATCGCCTGGGAAGAGACCGCCTTTTTGGGCGACGACCTTCCCGACCTCCCCATCCTGCGACGCGTGGGGCTCCCCGCCGCGGTCGGGAACGCGACGCCGGACGCCCGCGCGGCGGCGCGCTGGCAGGGGGTGCGGCACGGCGGGTACGGGGCCGTGCGCGAGTTCGCGGAGGCGCTGCTGGGGGCGCGCGGCGAGTGGAGCGGCGCCGTGGAGGCGTACGTCCGCCAGCGCGAGGCGGGGCTGTGACGGTGGCGCCGCCGGCGGGAGTCGGGACCGAGGAGATGCTGGAGCGCGCCCGCCACGTGATCCGCACCGAGGCCGCGTCGGTGGCCGCGCTGGAGAACCGCATCGGGGTGGAGTTCGCGGCGGCGGTGGACGCGGTGCTGGAGGCGACGGGGCGCGTGATCGTGGCCGGGGTGGGGAAGAGCGGGATCGTGGGCCGCAAGCTCGCCGCCACCCTCACCTCCACCGGCACGCCGGCCGTCTTCCTCCACCCCGTCGAGGCGCTGCACGGCGACCTGGGGCTGGTGGGGAGCGGCGACGTCGCCATCCTCCTCTCCAAGAGCGGCGAGAGCGAGGAGCTGCGCGGCCTGCTGGAGTACCTGAAGCGGATGGACGTGGGGGTGGTCGCGCTCACGGGCAGGCGCGAGTCCGCGCTGGCGCGCCAGGCGGACTGGGTGCTGGACTGCTCGGTGGCCGAGGAGGCGTGTCCGCACGACCTGGCGCCCACCTCCTCCACCGCCGCCGCGATGGCGATGGGCGACGCGCTCGCGGTCGCGCTGCTGCTGCGCCGCGGCTTCGGACGCGACGACTTCGCGCGATTCCATCCCGGCGGCGCGCTGGGACGCCGGCTGCTGCTGCGCGTGCAGGACGTGATGGAGACGAGCGACCTGCCGCTCCTCCCCTCCGGCGCCACCATGCGCCAGGCGCTGGTGCCGCTGGCCGAGCGCCGCGGGACGGTGGCGGTGGTGGATGACGAAGGGCGCCTGCTGGGCGTCGTTACTTCAGGGGATCTCACGCGGCTGATGGAGCGCGAGGAACACTTCTACGGAATCGCCGTATCCGAAGTGATGACTCGCGAACCGAAAACCGTTGAGCCGCAGGAACTTGCCGCGGCAGCCGTGGGCGTCATGGAGCGCCACGGGGTGATGGCGCTCCCCGTGGTGGACGAGGGACGCGTGGTGGGGATGGTGCACCTGCACGACCTGATGCGCGCGGGGGCGGTATGAAGCCGGTGGGGAGTGAGCTCGCGGCAACAACAGCACAAAGTCCGCGTGCGCGGACTCGGATTCAAGGCCGGTGCTGGAGCCCACGAGCCCCCGCAGGGGGACTTCCCCCGCTCGTAGCCGCGGCCATCCTGATCCTCGCGGCGTGCGGGAGGAACACGACACCGATCGGGTCCGGGGTGTTCGAGGCGGACGCGAACCAGGTGACGATCGGGATGAAGATGAAGATGACGGAGGAAGGCACCACCAAGGCCGACATCTTCGCCGACACCGCCGTCACCATGCCCGGCCAGACGCGCAC
>JAUJMI010000067.1:0-8226 GCA_030446945.1 Longimicrobium sp.
TCGGGCACAGCGAGGGCGGCATCATCGCGCCGATCGTGGCGACGCGCTCGCCCGGGGTGGCGTACGTGGTGATGCTCGCCGGCACGGGCATTCCCGGCGACTCGCTCCTGCGGCTGCAGGGCGCCGCGGTCCTGCGCTCGTCGGGGGCGCCCGAGGAGCTGATCCGACGCCAGGCCGAGGTGCAGGGCCGCATCTTCGCCGCCGTCCGCGAGGGCGGCGACAGCGCGGCCGTGGTCCGCCGGGTGCGCGCCTCGCTGACGCCTGAGGAGCGCGCCGCCGGTGCCTCGTCGCCAGACTCGATCCCGGGGCAGATACGGCCACTCCTCTCCCCCTGGTTCCGCTACTTCATCGCGTACGATCCGCGCCCGGCCCTGCGGCGACTTACCGTGCCCACGCTTGCGCTGAACGGGTCGCTGGACGTGCAGGTGCCGGCGAAGGAGAACCTCGCCGCCATCGGCACGGCGCTGCGCGCGGCCGGGAACCGGGACTATCGGGTGATGGAGCTTCCGGGGCTCAACCACCTCTTCCAGACCGCCCGCACCGGCTCGCCCGGGGAGTACGGGAGCATCGAAGAGACGATGTCGCCCGTCGCGCTGGAGGCGGTGGCGAGCTGGATCGTGCAGCGGTTCGGGAAGTAGACGCACCGGCGCGGACGCAAAGAGGCACGGAGAGCTTGCTCGCTCTCCGTGCCTCTTCTGTCTGCGTCTGGTCCGCGGCGGCTACCCGGGTTCTTCGACGCCCAGCAGGCGGCGCACTTCGGTCACTACGCGGCGCGGCTCCACGGGCTTGGTGAGGAAGAGGCTGAAGCCGATCTGCTCCGCGCGGGCGCGGTCCGATTCCAGAGCGTGCGCGGTGACGGCGATCACCGGGATGGGCGCGGTGTCGGGATCGGCCTTGAGGGTGCGCGTCGTCTCCCAGCCGTCCATCACGGGGATCGAGATGTCCATCAGGATCAGGTCCGGGCGGTCGTCGCGGACGCACCGGAGCGCCTCCTGCCCGTCCGTCGCCTCCACCACGTGGAAGCCAAAGTGCGCCAGCATCGTGCGGTAGACGACCCGGTTGTCATCGTTGTCTTCCACCAGCAGGATCGTGTGGCCGGACATTCGCGGGGGTCGTGAGATGCGGGAGGGCGCGGCACATGCAGCGGGAGCCATAATCTGTTTTCCTGCGTTCGGCCTGTCAAACCGCTTTTGGCGCACGGCCGGGAGAGAGATGATGCGTGACGAAACCGATGCAAAAATCGAGCGGGACGGTGACTGGTTCGTTGCGTCGCCTGCGGTGATGCCAGGCGCGATCGGGCAGGGCGGAGCGAAGAGGAGGCGCTGCGGAGCCTGCGGCCGGCGGCGGATCTGGAGAACGGAAGGTCTGGCCCGGACTGAGGCGTGACGCGGGGTCTCAGCTCGATGCGGGCCCTGCGTTCTGCGCGCGGGCGAGCCAGCGCTCCAGGAGCGTGAACGTCTCGTCCGCCGCCTCCACGATGCGCGCGGTGCTCTCCGGATGCGCTTCGGCGTACGCACCGATGGCGGCGGAGAACGACTTCCACATCTCGCCCGTCTCGTCGCCGTAGCCGGCGAAGAAGGCGCCGCCCGCGTCCGGCCGGATGCCGCGCGCGGCGAGCTGGCGGCTGATGATGCGCCCGCCGAGCGTCGCCCCCTCCAGCACGTACATGCATCCCAGCGCCGCAGCCACGCCCTCCACCTCCGGCACCGCGTCGGCCACCGTGACACGCGTGGGGTCCGCACCGAGGGTGCGCAGGTCGTGCTCCAGCCGCGGCAGCTTGCGGCGCTCCGCCGGGTCCAGCCCCAGGTCGCGCAGCTCCGCGACGGCGGCCACACGCGGCTCCAGCACCGCGTGGAAGCCCCAGAAGCCCGCAAGGATCGCTCGGTAGCGCGCCGCGTCCAGTGACGGGTCGAGGAGCGGAAGCGTTTCCTCGGCACGTTCGTGCGCCGCGCGCGTGCGATCACGCAGCAGGTCCAGGACGGCGGGGCGGGTGGTTCCTCCCAATTGCTGACCGGGGTTCTCGTGGGGTCAGGCTTCTACCGATTGGCCTCACGCGTCTCCGCGCGAGCCATGCCGTTCAGTGGCAGGTCGCGCTCCCTTCGTCCATCGGCGCGCCGCGGGTGGGGATGAAGCGCCAGCGGTAGCCGCTCTCCTCCAGCTCGAAGCGGATGATGCCGACGGCCGTGTTCTGGCGGAACTCGCTGTTGGGGGCCGCGTTGGCGATCGCGTACAGGCTGCGCCCACCGGTGCCTACCACGAACGACCGGATCCCCCGCGCCGGGTCCGCGCGCCCGTCCGGCGTCTGCGGGGCGAAGCGCTCGTAGATGTGGTCGTGGCCGGTGAGCACCACGTCCGCGCCCGCCTCGTAGAGGGCGTCCCAGAACGGCTGCATCGTCGCGTTTGCCCCGTGCGGGCCCGAGCTGAAGCGCGGCTTGTGCCAGTACGCCAGGGTGCAGCGCGCGGGGTGCGCGGCCAGGTCGGCCCGCAGCCACTGAATCTGCGGCGAGTCCGGCGTGCGCGGCACCTCGCTGTTGAGCACCACGATGTGCCAGGCGCCCAGCTCGTAGCTGTACCACCCTTCGCCGGGGTTCCCCGCCGCCGCGCCGAAGTAGGCGTAGTACGGCGCCGCGTTCGGCGTGGCGTACTCGTGGTTCCCCGGCGCGGGGCGGGTGCGCGCCTTGTGCCGCCCCCAGCTCGGATCGTAGCAGCGGGCGTACTCCTCCGCCGTCCCACGCTCGTACACGTTGTCGCCCAGCGCGGCCACGGCGCCCGGCAGCGTGTCGAGGAGCGCGGCGGTGGCCTCGTCTCCCTGCCGCGGGCACTCCGCGATGTCGCCCGCGGCCAGCAGGACGGCTGCGCGCGGCGCCACCCCCGCCGGCTCGCGCGAGCAGGCGCCGAACGCGGCGATCGCCAGGGCGGGGACCAGGAGGCGGGTCGTCTTCATCAGCTGATTCCGTTTGCGCGGTTGGACGAGCGGAAATCGTTCCGCACAGCGCGTGCGCGCGGCGGGCACTTGCGCGCGGCGGGGGGTGCTGGGATCTTAGCAGGCCGGCAAACGGCTCCTCTTCCACTCGACGCGAGGTTGGCTCCCCTGGCTACGGCACAGATGGAGGTCGAAGCGCTCCTGGGCGACACCGCCCGGCTCCGGGCGCAGGTCCAGCGCCGAATCGTGGGGCAGGAGGCGGTGCTGGACGAGGTGCTCGTCTGTCTGCTGGCGGGGGGGCACGCGCTCCTGGTGGGCGTGCCCGGGCTGGCCAAGACGCTCCTGGTGCGCACCCTATCCGAGGCGCTGGAGCTGGAGTTCCGGCGCGTGCAGTTCACGCCGGACCTGATGCCCGGCGACATCACCGGCACCGAGGTGATCGAGGAGGATCGCACCACCGGCCGGCGGGCGGCGCGCTTCATCCGCGGCCCCGTCTTCACCCAGGTGCTCTTGGCGGACGAGATCAACCGCACCCCGCCCAAGACGCAGGCCGCGCTCCTGGAGGCGATGCAGGAGGGCCGCGTCACGGTCGGCGGCGAGGACATGATCCTCCCGCGCCCCTTCTTCGTCCTCGCCACGCAGAACCCGCTGGAGCAGGAGGGCACCTATCCGCTCCCCGAGGCGCAGCTCGACCGCTTCATGCTGGACATCCGCCTGGACTACCCGTCCGCCGAGGAGGAGGTTCAGATCCTCCGCGCCACCACCGGCGTCGCGGACCCCGCGGTGGAGCCGGTGCTGGACGGGGAGCGGGTGCTGATGCTACAGCGGTGGACGCGCGAGGTGCCGGTGGCGGAGAACGTCTTCCACTACGCCGCCACCCTGGTTCGCGCCACCCGTCCCGGCGAGGGCGACGCCGAGGTCAAGAAGTGGGTGCGCTGGGGCGCCGGACCGCGCGCCGGCCAGGCGTTGATCCTGGGCGCCAAGGCGCGCGCCCTCCTCGCCGGCCGCTTCCACGCCACCCCGGACGACGTTCGCCGCGTGGCGCTTCCGGTGCTGCGCCACCGCGTCCTGGTGAACTTCCACGCCGAGGCAGAGGGCATCACCCCCGACTCGGTCGTCGCGCGCCTGCTGGAGACGGTGCCGGCGCCGAAGAGCGGGTTGTAGGGGCCCTCACCCGGCAGCTTACAGCTGCCACCCTCCCACAAACCGCCGTGGGAGAGGGGACCTGGGCCGGCGCATACCGCGGGTGGTGATGCGGGGGAGGGCACGGAGGGCCACTCTGGGGGCGCCCCGTACGGCGGCAGCAGTGAACCCACGCCCCCTCTCCTGAAAACGGTGAGGGCGCAGCCCTCTCCCGTTATCGGGAGAGGGGGCAGCGAGGAACGAGCGGGGGTGAGGGCCCCCGCGCCACAGATCACGGCGGCACACCATGCCCGCATCCGCGACCACCGGCTCCTTTCTCCCCCCGCGGCTCCTGGAGCGGCTGGGCGGGCTGGAGGTCGTGGCGAAGACGGTGGTGCGCGGGTTCCTGGCGGGGTCGCACCGGTCGCCGCGGCACGGGGCGGGAGAGGACTTCGCCAAACACCGCGACTACCAGCAGGGCGACGATATCCGCTACCTGGACTGGAAGCTCTTCGCCCGCACCGACCGGCTGCACGTGCGCGAGTTCGAGGAGCGCTCCAACCTCTCGGCGTACCTGGTGCTCGACGCCTCGCTCTCGATGGAGTTCGCGGACGGGGACGATCCCTCCAAGCTGCGCTACGCCTGCTACGTCGCCGCCGCACTCGCGCACCTGATGCTCGGCTCGGGCGACGCGGTGGGGCTGGCGGCGTTTGGCGCGCAGCCGCAGCTCCTCAGCCCGCCCCGCGCGCGGCGCGGGCAGCTCCACGACCTCCTTCTCCAGCTGGAGCGGCTGCGCCCCGCCGGCAGCGGGAGCGCGGCCGACGTGCTCGACCGCGTGGGCGGTGCCCTGCCGCGCGGCGGGCGCGTCGTGCTCGTTTCCGATCTCCTCGAGGATGATGATGGCGACGCGCTGGTCGCCTCCGCCGGGCGGCTGCGCGCGCGCGGAGACGAGGTGATCGTGATGCGCGTCCTCACGCCGGTGGAGGCGGGGGAGCGCGGAGGGGGGCCGGGCCTCTTCTTCGACCCCGAGCGCCCGGCGCGCGAGATCGCCGCCGTTCCGGAGGCGGATGCGGGGTACGCGCGGCGCGTGGCCGAGTATTACGCCCGCATCGCGGACCGGCTGCGCGAGCGCGGCGTCGAGTACGTGGCGCTGACCACCGAGCAGCCGGTGGAGTCCGCGCTGGCCGCGTGGGTCGCCGCGCGGCGAGGATAGGCGGATGCTGACGCTCGGCGCGCCGCTCTTCCTGCTGGCCGGTGCCCTCGCGGCGCTGATCCCCCTCGCGCTGCACCTGATCCGCAGGCGTCCGCCCACGCGCTCGCCGCTCCCCACCGCGCGCTTCCTGAGCGAGGACGCGCGCAGCTCCATCCGCGTGAGCCGCCCCACGGACCGCCTCCTGATGGCGCTCCGCATCCTCCTCCTCCTGCTCGCGGGCGCGGCGCTCGCGCGACCGTCGTGGGCCCCGGCGCCGCGTGGTACGCGCGAGGTCGTGCTCCTCGACCGCGGCGCCGCGATGCGCGACTCCGACGCGTGGCGACGAGGCGTCGAAGAGGCGCGCCGCACGCTCATCGCGCGGGATGGAAGCGCGCGCGGCGACCTGGTCGTGTTCGACACCTCCGCCGTCCACCTCCCGCAGCGCCGGCTCACCGGTGCGACCTTTGATTCGCTCGCAGCCGCCGGCCCGACCGCGAACCCGGCCAGCTACGCCGCTGCGCTGCGCGCCATCGACCCCGCCGTCCGCGGCCCGCGCGGCGCGGACTCGGTGCGCGTCACGATGCTCTCCGCACTGCGCCGGGGTGGATGGCGGCCGGGGATGGCGGCGCTTCGGCAGGCGGCCTGGCCCGGCGCGATTCGGCTCCCGAATGTCGCCTCGTCCAGCCCGCTCGACGGCGCCCCCATCTCGCAGGCAGAGACACGTCAGAGCGCCGCGGTGATCGCGTCAGGCGGCGCGGGACGCTTCGTGGTCCCCGCGCTGGAGGCGACCGGGTGGACCGCGCGTGCTGTGGACCGGCTCCCCGCGGTCCCTTCCGATGCGCGGCTGATCGTCGCGATTCGGCCCGCCGGCGACCTGCGCGCGCTGGCCCAGGCAGGAGCAACGGTGGTGCTCGACCTGGGCGGTGCCGGTTCGTCCATGCCGAGGTGGCTCCCCGTCCAGGGCTCCGCCACGCGGCAGCGGAGCGATGCCGGCGACCTCTGGTTCGGCCCCGACCTGCAGCTCCCCGGCGCCACCGTTCGCGCGGACATCCGCCCGAAACGGGGCGCGACGGTCCTGGCCGCGTGGGATGACGGGCGCCCGGCGGTGGTCGCCGCGCGGCTGGGGAAGGGGTGCGTCGTATTCGCGGGGACACGCCTCGAGGACGGCGCCCTCCCGCTCTCGCCCTCCTTCCCCCGCGCGCTGGAGCGGATGGCGCGCGCCTGCGACGGTGCACGCACCGCCGATGCGATGATGCCGCTGGACGCCGGCGCGCGCGCCATCCTCGCGGGGCGCGGCGCCGCGGTGGTGAACGCGGCGGCAGACGGAGGCGCCGGAGCCGTGGCGTTCGGACGCTGGCTGATGGCCGGCGCGCTCCTGGTTGCGATCGCCGAGACGATCTTGGCGTACCGGCCCAGGGGTGCGGCATGAGAAAGGGGCCCACGGACTCTCGGCAGCACCGCCTTCCAGGAGCGAATGAATTCGCCCCTGGAACCACGCAAAGTCCGCCTGCGCGGAGTGGCACCACAAGACGGCCCGTAGGGGCGGGATTTATCGCGCCCGTGCCGCGGGAATGCACCGCAACCGGGGCACCCCGAGCCGGCTTCAGCCGCCTTCCCGAACTTCCAGCCGGGGGATTCATCCCCCGGTGTTCAGCGGCGGGGCGGACCCCATGAGCACCCGCCTCCTCCCGCCCGCCCCGAGCCCGGCCGCGGAGCGCCTCCTCGCCCGCGTGCGCGTCGCGTGGCGACGTTCGGTGCTCCTGCGCGTGCTGGTCCTGGCGCCGGCGCTGTTCGCGGCGGCGGCGGTGCTGCTCGTGGCGGTGGATCTGGCGATGCCGCTGCGGGCCGCCGCGCGCGAGGTGCTGCGCTGGCTTCCGCTCGCGCTGGCGGCGGGGGCGCTGGGGTGGGCCGGGTGGCGCGTAGCGCGGCCTCCTTCCGCGGCGCGTCTGGCGCTGCTGGCGGAGGAGCGCGTCCCCACGCTCGGCAACCGCCTGGCGACGGCGCTGGAGATGGAGGGCACTCCCGACGGCCCCGTACGCCGCGCGTTCCTGGTAGACGCGGAGCGGCACCTCGCCGCCGCACATCTGCGCGGCGTGGCCCCAGCGCGCGTGCGGGTGCCCGCGATCGTGCTCGGAGGTTCGCTGGCGCTCGCGGCGATGTTCGCGCTGCTGCTGCCGAGCGCCGCCGCGGAGGCGTGGGAGCGCTGGACTCGCCCGAGCGATGCGTATGAGACGCGCTGGCGCGAGGTGCGCGCGCAGGCGCTCCCTCGCTCCGCGCGGGCGCCGATCCCGCCCTTCGACGAGCTGCGCTGGCGCATCGAGCCGCCCGCGTACTCGAATCTCCCCGCCGCCACCGGCCGCGGCGACGACGTGCTGGCCGCGCTCCCCGGGAGCCGCATCCGCCTCTGGAGCCGCTTCGCCGAGCGGTGGAGCGGCGTCGCGGCGGCCCGGATCGGCGGAGGGCAGCTCCCGGTGAGGCGCCGCGGGGGCGAGTGGATCGTGGAGTGGACGCAGACCCCCGCGGAGCGAGGCGTGTCGCTCGAGGCGCGCGCCAACGGCGAAGTGGTCGCACGCCGCGTGCTTCCCGTCACCGTGCTCCCGGACAATGCGCCGGATGTCGCGCTGACGCAGCCCGAGACGGACCTGGTGCTCGCCTCGGGCACCGGCCGCGTCGCGATCCGGGCGACGGCGGCGGATGACTACGGAGTCGGCGACTTCATCCTCACCTGGAGCCGCACGCGGGGGGGCGGGGAGAGTTTCGAGTACGTGGACGGCCAGTGGGCCTTCGCGCGCGTGTCGCGCACGGGGAAGACGGCGGCCGGGCTGCTCGACCTGGATCTCGCCGCCCTGCAGCTCCAGCCCGGAGACGTCATCCACATTCGGGCCGTGGCGCGCGACCGCAACACCGTCACCGGCCCCGGCGAGAGCGTGTCGCGGACGCGCGTGATCCGTGTCGCGCGCCCGGAGGAGATGGACGAGGTCAACACCGA
>JAUJMI010000067.1:8326-11726 GCA_030446945.1 Longimicrobium sp.
GGACGCGCGTGATCCGTGTCGCGCGCCCGGAGGAGATGGACGAGGTCAACACCGACGTCGGCTTCCCCACGGAGCTTCCGGACAACCCGCTCCTCAGCCAGCGGATGCTGATCCTGCGCACCGAGCGGCTGCGCGCGCGGATGCGCGCGCTCACCGCGGGCGAGCTGCGCGAGCAGAGCGCCGACATCGGCCACGAGCAGAGCCGGTTGCGCGAGCGGGTGGGCGAGCAGGTCTTTACCCGCGCGACGGGCGGCGTGCAGGACCCCTTTGCGGACCTCAGCTTCACCGAGACCGCCGGCGCCCCCCACTCGCACGAGGCGGAGATCCCCGCCGCCGGCCCGCCGCGGTCGCGCGAGGAGGAGGTGCTGGAGGAGGCCAGCGAGGCGACCGGCAAGGGCACGGCGGACGAGGTCACGCACAAGCACGACGCCGATCCGATCCTGGAAGTGAACCGCACCCTGTCGCGCATCTACGACCTGATGTGGGCCTCCGAGCGCGCCCTGAGCCAGTCCGATCCCGCGGGGTCGCTCCCGCACCAGTACGCGGCGCTGGAGCTGATCCAGGAGATGAGGAAGACGGACCGCCTCCTCCCCCGCGGCAACGTGCGCGTCGACGCGGTCGACATCGCCGCCGCGCGCGGGGAGGGGAAGCTGGACGAGGCGGCGCCGACCGGCCGTGCCACCGGGGCCACGCTCCCCACTCTCGCCCCGCTGCTGGCGGAGCTGGACCGCGCCACTGACGCTCTCGGCCGGGGCTCTGCGCGTGTGGCGTCATTGGAGCTGTCGGCACTGGCCGGGCGCCTTCTGGCCGCCCCGGACGCGGACCGGCAGGGCGCGTCGCTGGTTTCGCAGGCGGCGGGCGAAGCGGCGGCGGGCCGCACCGACGCCGCGCGCGCCCTCCTGCGCCGCGCCCGTGGGAGACTCGCGCCCGAAGGCGGGGCGCGCACTCGCGTCGTACCCGCCAGCACGGACCCCGCAGCCGCGGAGTACTTCCGCCGCCTGGGGAGGACGCCTTGAAGCGGCTCCGCGCCGCGGCCGCCGCGTGCCTCCTGGCGCTCGCCGCCGGGTCGGCGCGTCCGGAGCCGTTCGTTTGGGCCACCCTGCGCTACGAATCCGGCGACTGGGACTCCGCGCCGCTGGTGCCGACGAACCTCCTGCACTCGGTTGCGCAGTACACTTCCATCCCCGTCGCTGCGCAAGGGACGGTGGTGGACCTGGCGAGCCCGGAGCTCTTCCGCTTTCCCTTCGTCTACATGACCGGGCACCTCCCGGTGCGCTTCAGCCGGCAGGAGAGCGCGAATCTGAAGGCGTTCGTGGAGCGCGGCGGCTTCCTCTTCATCGACGACCACAACCACGATGTCGACGGCGCCTTCCACAAGACCGCGGTGGCCGAGCTGGCACGCATCTTTGGCCCCCGCGCACTGCGCCCCATCCCCAATGACCACGAGCTGTACCGCGCGTTCTTCACGTTCCCCAAGGGGCCGCCCACCACAAGCCACGAGCTGAACGGCTGGGGCGACAACCTGGTCCACGAGCACCTCCTTGGGATCCAGGTGAACGGCCGCATCGGCATCCTCTACTCGAACAAGGACTACTCATCCGAGTGGAGCTACCACGCGCGGAACAAGCGCTTCCAGGCGCTGGACAACACGCGGTTCGGGGTCAACGTCGTGGTGTACGCGCTGACGCGATGAAGATCGCCGCCGTCCTGCGCGCACTGGTCCTCGCCATCCTGGCCGCCGCGCTCCTCCACCCGGCCGTCTGGCGCGACGCCCCCGCCTCCCCCCGCCCCCTCCGCATCGGTGACCGCACGGGCACGGACGAGATCGCGCGCGCCGCCCTGGCCGCGGACGCGCCGCCGCTGCTCGTGCGCGAGTCGGTGCGCCCGCCGTCCGCCGCCGAGCTGGACGCCCTCGCCGCCGCCGCCGAGCGCGCGCCGCTCCTCGCCGTCTTGCCAGAAGACGCGCCCACGGTCGCCGCGGACGCCCCGGTGAGCCCGCGCGCCGGCCGCGCAGCCGCCATCCCCTTCCGCGTCCGGACCTCGCCGCGCGCCGAGGTGATGGTGCGCCTCACCGACGCGGCGGGCGCGCTGGACAGCGTCCGACTGCGCACCGATGACGGCGGGGGAGCCGCGGGCGCCTTTCGCGTACGTCCGGCGCGCGCGGGGTGGCGCGAGTGGACCGTGGCAGCCGCGGATCGCCGCACTGCCATCGGCGCCTGGGTGGACACGGCGGGTGCACCGCGTGTCCTGGTGCGAGCGGGCCTTCCAGGATGGGAGTCGCGCTTCATCGTCCGCGCGCTGGAGGAATCGGGCGCCCGCGTGGACGTGCGCTTCGACCTGGGGCGCGGAATGGCGGTGGGGCAGGGAGGCGGAGACGCGATCACCCCGGCGCGTCTCGCGGCCAGCGACGCCGTGCTGGTGCTGGACGGCGCCCCGCTGATCCCCCGCGAAGCAGCTCTGCTTGCGAGCTACGCCGCGCGCGGTGGTGGCGTGCTCCTGGCCGGCGACCACGCGGGCACCAGCTCGTTCGGCACCGTGCGCGCCGGGAGCACCATCGCGCCGCTGGATGCGTCGACGATCCGCTGGACCGCACCCGCCGAGCTGGCCCCGCTCCCGACCGACCGCATCCGCGTAACCGCTGTCCCCTTCGCCGGCACAGGCCCAGCGACGGTGCTCGCCGCCTCCGCGCCGCAGGGCGGCCTCCTCGCCCTGCGCCCGCTCGGCCGCGGACGCGCCGCCTCGCTCGCCCTCACCGACACCTGGCGCTGGCGCATGGAGGGCGGGCGCATGGACGAGCACCGCGAGTTCTGGCGCGGCCTCGTGGACTGGCTCGCCTCCGCCCCGCGCGAGCCCCTCACGATCCGCCCCGCCGAGAGCGTCGGCGCGCCCGGAGTGCGCCAGGAGGTCGCCGTCTTCGCGTCCGAAGGCGCCATGCCGTCCGTGCTACTTATAACGCGCCCCGGCGCCCGCGCGGACACCCTGCGCCTCGTGCCGGGCCCTGTGCGCCCCCGCGTCCTGCACGCCTCCTTCGTCCCCGCCGTGGACGGCGTGTACACGCTTGCCATCCCCGGCATCAGCACCCGCGCCGGCTTTCGCGCTCTCCGCAACGCCGGTGTAGATGCGGCATGGGCGCGCCTCTCCCTCATCGCCCACGCATCCGGCGGCGAGGTCCTGCCTCGTGCCGGCCTGGCCCGAGCCGTCGCCGCCCGCACGGCCGGCACCGGTTCGCCACGCCCGCCGCTGGCGTGGCTCCTCCTCGCGGCCCTCCTCGTCGCCGCCGGAGCGGAATGGACGATCCGCCGCCTTTCCGGCCGCCCGTGACCCGTCGAAAAGCATGCATCCTCTCCCCGAGTCCGCGGAGGCGGACTTTGTGCTGTTGTTGCCGCGAGTTCACTCGCCA
>JAUJMI010000436.1 GCA_030446945.1 Longimicrobium sp.
GCGGCGGTCCTGCTGGGCGTCAGTCTGGCCACGCTGTACCGGCGGCTCGCGGACCTCCAGATCGCGCACTGATCCGAGCTCCGGAGGCATGCACCTGCCGGGCGAACTCGCCGCCCGGGCCGGGCGTGTGCGCGCCCTTTTGCCGACTCTCAGTTCTGAGAAAACGACTCTCAATTCTGAGAAACCCCGCAAGTGGCTGTACCCCAACGAGATGCGTGCGTGGAGGGCCCCCGGCGACTCTCAGAATTGAGAAAAGCGCCCCTCCCCGCCCCTACGCCTCACGAGGCGTATCTATCTGCACCGCAATGTTTTGCGTCCGCGGGCGCGTTCTGGTCCGTTTCTTTCCTTAGGAACGGTCGTTTCCTACCCCCCGTCTCCCCCTCCCGAGGTAGACTTATGCGACCCAATCTGGCTGCGGCCGTCCTGCTGTGTTCGGCCGTCCTGAGCGGCGGCGGTGCGGCTGCCCAGGCACCCACCCCCTTTCACCTCCCCTGGGACGTCTCCGCTGCGGAGGGCGCCGCCCGGCTCGAGGCGGCCGGCTTCCGCCGCCGCAGCGGCGACGACTCCCGCTACGTGCAGTCGCCCGGTGGAGGCTTCCGCCGCGTGGCGGGCGACCCCTCCGTCTCCACCTATACCCGGAGCGCGGGCGGCGTGAGCGAGAGCGTGTTGCTGCGCGCGGGCGATGGCGCGCCGGCGCACCTCTTCTACAGCGCGGTCGGCGACTCGGCCGCCCTCCAGGCGAAGCTCGACGCGGTGGCCGGCGATGCCGCGGCCCGGCTGGGGGCGCCCGCGGGAGAGCGCGGGCTGCGGGTATGGCGCCCGGGCGGGGAGGCTCGGCTGACGGTGCCGTCGCGGCCCACCCGCCTGCCGGATCATCGCTCCCAGTTCGTCGTCCTCTTCTACCGCGCCGCGCAGCCGGCGCGCTGAGACGCACTCCCACTATGAGCTTCCCTTTCCCTCCCCCGACATCGAGCTTCTCATGAAATCAGAACGGTACGGGCCCGGAGTCCTGTGGGCGCGGGCTGCCCTCCTCGTTCCGCTGGCGTGCGCGGGTGTGGCGGCGCCCGCGGCGGCCCAGCAGTGCAGCCCCACGCACCGGGAGGTGGCGGCCGCGGTGTACCCGCAGGTGGTGGAGCTGGGCGGAGAAAACCACGGGCTGGACTACTGGGTGGGACAGTTCCAGGCGGGGGCGACGGTCAAGCAGATGGTGGCCGCGCACCTGCACTGGGACGGATACCGGGACCGCTTCATCACGGGCCAGAGTTCTTCCCGGATGGTGCTGACCTACCTGTACCGCCACATCCTGGCGCGCGAGCCGGACGACGGCGCGTGGGGGTGGGCGGGGGTGGGAGAGACCCAGGGGTGGGGCGTGGTCATCGACGGGCTGCTGGGCAGCGCCGAGTACGCCGAGCGCTTCGGGGAGCACGTGGTGCCCGGCGCGCCGGTGACGGCGTGGGACTGCACCCGGGCGACCTTCGTCGCGGCGGCGCACCACGACGCGTACCGGGACGAAACGCAGGGGGCGGCCAACGTCAGCTTCACCACGCCGGCGTACGTGAGCCTGGACCAGCCGAGATCGCTCACCTTCGTGCACTCCAGCGGGTTGGCGCGGCCCACCGGGCTGGTGCAGGTGAACGTGGTGGACAACACGGGCAACCCGCCCGAGCGCGTCTCGATCGAGCTGCGGGAGGGCGACGTCTCGCTCACGGGCGAGACCTTCTTCCAGGCCGGTGCGGGGGCGACCCGCGTCGCGGCGCAGCTCGACGCGCGCCATAGAGCCTCGGGCTCGTGGCCCGTGAAGGCGGTGGTGCGCAAGTACTGGCCCGGCAACGACGCGCCGCAGGAGCACGTGGTGCACACGCGGGTGCCGATCGTGAACGAGCGCGCCAGCCCCTTCGGCGCGGGTTGGACGCTGGCCGGATTGCAGCGGCTGAAGGACCAGAGCGACGGAGTGTACGTCACCGAAGGGGGCACGGGGCTCTGGTTCGGGAAGCAGGGGTGCGACTCGGACGGGAGCTGCCGCTACAATGCGCCCTCCGGCGACTTCACCACCGTACGCAAGGAGGCGAACGGCACCTTTACGCGGCGCTACGCGGACGGCACCCTGGTGCTCTTCTCGGCCGCCGGGCAGATGCTGGAGCACGCGGACCGGTTCGGCAACGCCACGAAGTACGGGTACGAGGGCGACCGGCTCACCTCCGTGGCCGACCCGGTGGGGAAGGTCACGAAGCTTGGCTACACGGGAGACCGGACGCTGGCGTGGGTGGAGGACCTGGAGGGCCGGCGGGTGACCACGGAGAACTACCAGAACGCGTTGTACCGGTTCCGGCAGCCGGACGGCTCGCTGGCGCTGGACCTGCACCTGCGCGACGAGGGCGGGTGGGTGCTGGACACGTACTGGACGCTGGCGGGGAGCCGCAATGCCGGGGGGCACACGGGCTGGCACTTCGCCTACGACGCGTTCGGGCGGGTCTCGGCGGTGACGGCGCCGGAGGTGCACGTGACGGAGGCGGGCGTGGGGCAGGAGGTGCTGATGCGCCCGGTGGTGCGCTCTCGCTCGCTGGAGGCGGCGGTGCTGGCGGCGCCCGGCACCGGGAGCGCGACGAGCGCCGCGGCCCGGGTGCGGCCGGAGAACGTGCGGGTGGAGGCGACGGACGCGCGCGGGAACACGACGCGCATGGCGGTGGACCCGTTCGGCGCGCCGACGCGGGTGGAAGAGCCGCTGGGGCGGGTGAGCGGCGTGACGCGCGACCGGCACTCGCGGGTGATGCGGAGCACGGCGCCTTCGGGGCACACGACGGTCTCCGAGTACATCGGGGTCGAGCTGCGCAAGACGATCGACGAGAGCACGAAGGCGGTGGTGCAGGTGGAGTACGAGTCCACATACCACCAGCCCACGCGCGTGTGGGGCACGGGCGTGGCGGCGGAGGTGCGGAACACGTACGATATGAACGACTCGCAGCGCAAGCTCCTGCGCACGTGCTCGGGGCCCACGTGCACGGACACGAGCGGGCCCGCGACCCTGTTCACGTACCATTCGGGCGGGCGCGTGGCCTCGGTGACCGACCCGGAGGGGCATGGCACGAAGTACGAGTATTGGGATCAGGCGGGGGCGAGCGGCAACCGGAGCACCGCGACGACGGGCACGCGCACCACCCTCTGGATCTACGACCGCTTCGGGCGCGACAGCCTGAGCATCAGCCCGGCGCAGGACACCACGCGCACGGAGTACGACTCGCAGAGCCGGGTGATCCGCAGCGTGGACCCGGCGGGGGGCGCGACGGACTACGTGTACGGGAACGAGGGGTTCGTGTACCGG
>JAUJMI010000068.1 GCA_030446945.1 Longimicrobium sp.
AGCCCCACGTCTTGAAGGCGCCCTCGGTGAACTTCATGATGTTGCCCTTGTGCACCAGCGTCACCGAGCGGCGCCCGTTCGCCAGGGCATACTGGATGGCCGCGCGCACCAGGCGCTCCGTCCCCTCGCGCGACACGGGCTTGATGCCGAAGCCGCTCGTCTCCGGGAAGCGCACCTTTTTGAAGCGGTCGCCGAAATTCTCGGCCAGCAGCTGCCGGAAACGGGCCGCGTCGGCGGTGCCTTCCTCGAACTCGATGCCGGCGTAGATGTCCTCGGTGTTCTCCCGGTAGATCACCATGTCCACGTCGCCCGGGCGTTTGACGGGGGAGGGGACCCCCTCGAACCAGCGCACCGGCCGCACGCAGGCGTACAGGTCCAGCACCTGCCGCAGCGCCACGTTCAGCGAGCGGATGCCGCCTCCCACGGGCGTGGTGAGCGGCCCCTTGATCCCCACCAGGTAGCCGCGGAAGGCGTCCAGGGTGGCGTGGGGGAGCCAGCTCCCGGTCTGATTGAACGACTTCTCGCCGGCGAGCACCTCCATCCAGTGGATGCGGCGCTTTCCGCCGTACGCCTGCTCCACGGCGGCGTCGAACACCGGCTGCGAGGCGGCCCAGATGTCGGGCCCGGTGCCGTCGCCCTCGATGAAGGGGAGGATGGGCTGGTCGGGGACCTGGAGAGCGCCGTCGCGGATCTCGATGCGCTCGCCGCCCGCGGGGTGAGTGGGCTGCCAGTCGGACATGGGTTCGGCTCGTGGTGAAGTTTGGGTGCGGAACGGAAGTGCCTAGTGCCTAGTGCTCAGTAGCAGGTGCCGGGTCCGCAATCGGAGCCACTGAGCACTTGGCACTGAGCACTGGGCACTGCTGTTAAAAGAGGCGCGGCGGGCACTCCGCCGCGCCCCCGAAGGCGGTGGTCCGCCGGGCTCGCTACCGCTCGCCGATGGGCTTGACCTTGAGGTCGCGCGGGCCCACGTACTCCGCCTCGGGGCGGATCAGGCGGTTGTTGGCGTACTGCTCGAAGAGGTGCGCCGTCCACCCCGGCGTCCGCGCCATGGCGAACACGGCGGTGAACAGGTCCATCTCGATGCCGAGCGTCGTGTAGACCGAGGCCGAGAAGAAGTCCACGTTGGGGTAGATCTTCTTCCCCTTGGCCTCCATCTCCTCGCCCATCACGCCGCGGATCTGGTCCGAAAGGTCGAGCCACTTGGTCTCGCCCGCCTCGGCCATGATCTTGTCGGCCAGCTCGCGCAGCACCGTGGCGCGCGGGTCGGTCGCCTTGTACACGCGGTGGCCGAACCCCATCACCCGCCGCCCGCCGGAGAGCGCGCCCTGCACCCACTCACGGGGCGAGGTGCCGCTCTCGTCGATCTCGCGGAGCATGTTCATCACCTCCACGTTCGCCCCGCCGTGCGACGGACCCTTGAGGGTGCCGATGGCCGACGTGATCGCGGAGTAGACGTCCGACAGCGTACCCGCCGTGACGCGCGCGGCAAAGGTGGAGGCGTTCATCCCGTGCTCGGCGTGCAGCACGAGCGCCACGTCCATGGTGCGGATGCGCGTCTCGTTGGCCTCTTCGCCGTTGAGCATGTAGAGGAAGTTGGCCGCCGTGCCCAGCTCGTCCTTGGGCTCCACCGGCTCCAGGTCGCGGCGGATGCGGTCGTACGCCGCCGTCACGGTGGGGAGCTGCGCGGTGAGCAGGATCGCCTTGCGGCGCAGCTCCGGCTCCGAGTTGTCGTCGGCGGCGGGATCGTACATCCCCAGCGCGGAGGTCACCGTGCGCAGCACCGCCATCGGATCCGCATCCCTCGGGAAGGCGCGGATCATCTCCATGACCTCCGGGCGGATGCGGCGCTGCGCCGCGAGCTGCCCGTTCAGCTCGTCCAACTGCTGCTGGTTGGGGAGCGAGCCGTTCCAGAGGAGGTAGCAGACCTCCTCGAAGGTGGTGTTCCGCGCGAGGTCGTCGATGTCGTACCCCCCGTAGATCAGCTCCCCGTTAGCCCCGTCGATCCAGCTCAGCCTGGACTGGCCGACGACCACCCCTTCGAGACCCTTGGCGGCCATTTCCGCTTCCTCAAGCGCGTATGCGAACGTAAGTTCTGCGATCCCCCGCCGGTGTACCGCGGTGCCCCGGCGGGCGCCCCGCGGCGGTGCAGCATCCGGGCCAGCGGAGGCGGGCCAACATAGCAACGCCCCCCCTGACTCGCAAGGTGAAACGGGCACCGTGTAACCCCGTGCGGGGGGCGGCGCCGTCGGCGCGGCCCCGTTTTTCCATATGCCGCACCCCGTGCATGATTCCACTGATTCGGAGCTGATCCAGCGCATCCTCGACGGCGAGGGCGAGCGCTACGCGATCCTGGTGGAGCGCTACCAGGATCCGCTCTTCCGTCATGCTCTTGGCATGGTGGGCGACGCGGACGCGGCGGCGGACCTGGTGCAGGACTCGCTGGTGAAGGCGTACACGCGCCTCCACACCTGCAACGACCCGTCGCGCTTCCCCGCCTGGATCTTTCGCATCCTGCGCAACCGCTGCCGCGACTGGCTCAAGAACCGCCGCCAGCACACCGTCGAGCTCAAGGACGACACCGCCTCCACCTCCAGCGACGACGACCCCGGCACGGTCCTGGAGCGGAGCGAGCTGGGCCGCGTCGTGGAAGCCGCCCTCGCCCGCCTCCCCGAAGCCCAGCGCGAGGCCTTCCTCTTGAAGCACGTGGAAGGTCTGTCGTACGAGGAGATAGCCGAGCGCCTGGACACGGGGATCAGCGCGCTCAAGATGCGGGTGATGCGCGCGCGGGAGGCGCTGCAGCTGCTGTTGCGGGACGTGGTGTGAGGGCCCCTCACCCCCGTTACCTCGATGCGGGGCTCTCACAGCTCCGTAGCGCGCGATTCATCGCGACCGCGCCACCGCCCGCATCTCCGCGCCGGCCCGACGTCCCCTCTCCCACGGCTGTTTGTAGGAGAGGGTGGCAGCTGTAAGCTGCCGGGTGAGGGCCCCCAACGCCTCGACCCGCCACGACACTGTCGCGGCGGGACGGTGCCCCCGTTCCCCGTTCCTCCCGGTCCCGGTCCGCCCGTCCCTACTCCCCCGCCCGCGACGCCTCCCGCGGGTCCGCCGCATCCGCCGCCCCGGTCTCCTCATCCAGCACCCGCGCGTGCTCGGCGCAGAGGGTGGTCTCCGGGATGACCTCCAGGCGCTCCCACTCGATGTCGCGGCCGCAGCGGGCGCACTTGCCGAAGTTCTCGGGATCGTCGTAGAGCCGCCGGAGCGCGTCGTCGATGGCGTAGAGACGGCCGCCCTCCATGCTGGTGATCATGAAGTCCTTTTCCTTCTCCTGGCTCTCCGTCGCGAGGTCGGCCGGGTGGAAGCGGTATTGGCTCAGCTCGCCCGCCGGGTCGCGCAGGTCCTGCACTTCCGCGTCGTGATGCCCGATCGCGTCCAGCGTCTGTTCGCGCTCGCGGATGAGGAGGCGCTCCACGGTTGTGCGCTGTTCTTCGGTCAGCATGCGTGCTCCTGTCTGTCGTCGTGAGCGGCGCCATGCGGGCCGCGTCTCCCGGTCGTCTACAATGTCCGTGCCTGATTGGCCGGTGCGGCGTCGGAAGGGGGTGCGGAGCGGGCCGTGTCACGTGCGTGACAAATCACGCCCTAACGCAGACGCGGGGGCGCGGAGAGCTTGTCTCCGCGCCTCCGCGTCTCCGCGTGGGACCATTTCCCGGCGGTCGTACGCTAGGCGGCGGGCGAGAGGAGCGTGGCGGTGAGCCAGGCGCTCAGCTGGGGGAGGAGGTGCTCGTCCTTGTGGAGCGACGCCTGCGCGCCCACCTCGCGGGCGCGCTCGGCCAGCCGCTCCGGCGCGATGCCGCTCACGAAAGCCGTGGGCGTCGCGGAGAAGTCGGTGATGCGGCGCAGCTCCTGGTGAACCTGGAAGCCGTCGCGGCCGGGCATCTCCACGTCCAGGAGGAGGGCGTCCGGTCGGGTGGCGGGGCCGCCCTGCGCCCAGGCCAGCAGCTCGTCGCCGGTGCCGAACCGCACGACCTCGAAGCCGTGGCGGTCCAGCCACATGGTGACCGCCTCCGAGTGGATCTCGTCGTCGTCCGCCAGGGCGACCAGCGGGCGCTTCGCGTTGGAGAGTGCCATCGGATTGTACCTTAAGAAGTTTTACTGATCTCGCGCGATGCGCTCGCGCCAGAAGCCCGCCGCGCTGGACAGCACGCTCTCGGTGAAGCGCACGCCCAGGGTGGCATAGAAGCCGCGCCCGCCCTGCTGCGCGAAGTCGGGGTCGATCAGGTTGCCGAACCGGTATCCGCCCTCCACCTCCACCCTAGGCCCCAGCGCGGCCACCAGCGCCGGCGCCAGGTTCCACCGCGAGGCCCGCCCGGTCGCGTCCAGCAGCACGCGGCCGTCCATCCGCATGGAGAGCGGGCCGCGGATCTCCTGCTGGAGGCGCGCGCCGCCGAAGTGCGCCAGGTTGGACACGGCGCCCAGCGCCGACGCGCTGTCCTGGCGCGAAGCCCAGCGCACCGCGTAGCGCGCGCCGAACTCGGTGCCCTGGCGCACGGCCCACAGCGCGTCCGTGGCGCCGATCAGCCGCCGCTCCGACAGGGCCGGCGAGCCGACGCCCCCGGCGAGGAGCGGGTTCACCGTGTTCCGCCACTCCACCTTGGCGAGCACGTTGAGGTCGTTGTGCTGCGCGGGGCGCATCGCCAGGCCGAGCAGAGAGCGGTCGCGGCGGGCAAGCTGCATCCCGTTGCCCACGTTGCGGTTGTCCTGCCACCAGTCGTGCCGCGTGAGCAGCGCCGCAGACGCGCCGATGGGAAGGTCGCCGGCCACGTCGATGCGGTAGCCCTGGGCCGCCGCGCCGCCGTGCAGCTCCGCGCGCGCCGAGAAGCGGAGGGCGCTGTCGGTGGGGAGGTACTCGACCCCCGCGCCCGTCGACCAGCGGTCGCGCTCCGTCTGCGCGAAGGGGAGGGCGCGGGTCGGGTCCAGGAGCGAGGCGCGGTTGAGGCCGAAGTGGCGCTCGCCCAGCACGTTGAGCGCCCAGCCGCCGTTCAGGCTCAGCCGCTGGTTCCAGCCCAGGATCGCGGAGTGCGAGGCGCGCTCAGTGTCGGCGCGCTCCAGGCCACCCCACATCTGCCCGCCGAGGATCGCGCCGGTGCGCACGTTCACGGAGCTGAGCCCGTAGCTGCCGGCCGAGTCGCCGTGCGTGGTCACCCAGCGGTGCGAGCCCTCGACGCGCGTGTTGCCGATGACGCGGTACGACGCGCCCACGCCCACCTGGTCCGGCCGCGAGGCCAGTGCCGTGCCGCCTACCAGCGGGCGGCGGTCGGCCAGGACGCGCGCGCCCTCCAGCCACACGTCGGCGCGCGGCGTCACGGAAAGCGTCATCTTGCCCAGCGCGGAGGCGGCGGTGCCGCTCCCGTCGTTGTCGCTCGTCATCCCCCCCTCGGTCACCAGCGGGCGGCCGGCCACCACGTTGCGGCTGCGCAGCATGGTGCTGGCGCGCTCCATTCCGAAGCCGTCGAAGCGCTGGCGGTCGTGCGTCAGGCTCAAGGTGTTGGCGGTGGAGAGCCGGAACTCGCCGATGGCACGGATCTCCTGCACGCCCGCGCTGAGGCGCGGGTCGGTGCCCGGCGCGAATCCGGCGCCCACCTTGAGCCACTCGGCCCCGATGCGGGCGCGGTCCTGGAGGAACGACCAGGAGGCTTCCGCGCGGCCAGCAAAGGCGGCCGAGTCCGGCCGCTGCGAGCGGAGCATCTCGCCGCGCAGGGAGAGGGAGCCGCGCCGCAGCCGCACCCCCGTTCCCAACAGGTCCTGCCCGCCGAAGCCGGAGGTGGGCTCGCCTCCGTCGTGCACGCCCATCACCGAGAAGGCCAGCGAGTCGCCCGCGGCGCCCATGCGCAGGACACGGGCGGCATCGACTTCCATCCGCACGCCGCCGACGAAGCGGGCTTCGCCGCCCGAGCGGCTCTCGAGCATCGCCACCAGGAACACCGGGTTGCCGGCCAGGTCGCTGGTGGGCACCGGATGCTGCAGGAGCACCTCGCCCGTGGCGTAGTCGATCTGGTAGTCGGACCAGCGGACCAGCTCCTGGCGCGAGATCACGCGGGCCGCGTTCTCACGGGCGCGCACCTCTACGGCCACCCGGTCGGTGCCCGGGCGCACGTTGCCGCCGAAGCGGTATGGGCCGGAGGTGCCGTTGCCGCGCACCTGGCGCTGGGCGAGCACCTGGTCCGTCATGCTGCCGAAGCCGCGCCACGTCACCGCCCCGGTCGCCACGCGCCCGGTGACGCCGGTCAGCGAGCGGCCGTACGTCCCCAGCCTCGGGTCGCCGCCGAAGTCGCCGGTCTCCACGTCGCCCATCGCCATCCAGTCGTAGCCGCGCTCCACGCGCGCCGAGACCTTTTGCGTGGAGGAGGAGAGGACGCGCCGCTCGCTCCCGTCGCCAAAGGTGGGGTAGCGCGACTCGTCGTTGGGGTCGTAGCCGCGGGCGAAGAAGTCGTCCGCCTGGCTGCCGCGGCGCGAGTCGTAGGAGACGCTCACCGTGGTCTCGTGGCCGACCGCGCCGCGCACCGTCACCGCGCCGAACGCGCCCGGCGCGGCGCCCACGCCGATCTGCCCCACGCCGGTCGCGATCAGCGGGCGGGTAGAGGGAAGGATGCGCAGCGGGATGCGCGCGGTCGCCTTCCCCGCGGCCAGGCGGAGCTCGCCCGGGCCGACGATGTGGCCGGGGCGCATCGGTACGACGAGCATCCCCGCGCTGTCCGCGCGAAGCTGCTGGCCGGGGGAGGCCGGCTCGCGGTCCACGCCCAGCGGCTCGGCGCCGGAGCCCTCCACCGTCACCGCCAGGCCGCCGGCCACCGGGACTCCCCACGAGTCCAGCACCCGCACCCGTACAGTGTCGGCGCGGGGTGCGCCGGCGTGCAGCGCGGCGACGCTCCCGTCCACTTCGAAGCGGCCGGCCTCGCCGGAGACGTGCAGGGCAAGGCTGTCCGTGCGCTGCTGGCCCCACGAGTTCTTCATCTCCACGCGCAGGCGGTGCGGACCGGCGCCCACCTGCACGCCGATGAAGTCCGCCACGCCGTCGGGGCGCAGGGTGGCCTCGGCAATCGCGGAGTCGCCGTCGAAGAGGCGCACGGCGGCACCCGGCTCTCCGCGCACGCCCACGAAGACTCGGTTGGTGGCGATCACCGCGCCGTCCGCCGGGGCGAAGAAGCGCACCGCCGGCCCCGTCGCGAAGCTGCTGGCGGCGTCCGCCTGGCGGGCTTCCTCGGTGCGCGCGGGCGCCACGCGGGGCGCGGCGGGGAGCGAGTCCTTTTTGACCGGCACGTCGCTGGAGGGCCCGGCCGGCGCGGCGGGGCCGCCGCCGATGGTGCGCTCGGAGGGGGCGTTGGGGCCCGTGACGGTCACGCTCGCCACGCCGCCGCGCGGCACCAGGCGGAAGTCCACACGCGGCGTCGTCCACCCTTCCATCCGCACGCGCACCACCGCGTCGGACGGGCGGGCGAAGCCGAAGCCCGCCGGCACGCCCACCGTGTCCACGCGCACGGCGTGCGTGCCGACCCGCACGTCGCGGAAGGAGAAGCGGCCCTCGCGGTCGGTGGTCACCACCTCACCGTCGGCGCTCCACACGTCCACGCCCGCCACGCCGCGCTCGCCCGCTTCCTGGCGGCCGTTCTCGTTGGCGTCGAGCCACACCTTGCCCACAAGGGTGCGCACCTGCACCGCGAAGCCGCCGCGCATCCGCACCCAGGCGGAGGCGGTGTCCGTGCGCAGCGTGCCGCCCTCGGCAGTAGCCATGGCGCGGTTCTGCAGCGCCCGCGCGTCGCCGGGCGACACCAGCGTCGCCACGTAAGCGACGGTGCGCGTGGCCAGCGCCGGCAGCTCGCCCATCCAGAAGCGCACGGTGTTCCCTTCCACTCGCGCGCTGTCCGCGCCGGTGAGGCGCCCTTCCACGAAGCGCAGCCCCGCCGGAAGGATGTCCACCACCTCGACGTTGCGCAGCGCCACGCTGGCGCGGTTCTGCACGGCGACGCTGTAGGGGATCGCCTCGCCCATGGCGGCTTCCAGCACCCCGGCGGTCTTGGCGACGCCCAGCTCGTCGCCGGTGAAGCCCAGCGGCCGCAGCGCGCCCCCTTCCGCGTAGGCCGGGACGGCATTTGCACCGCGCAACGCGGCACGGTTCAGGATGGAGCCGTCTTCGGCGCGCCCGATCACGCGCGTCGTCAGCAGGAGCGAGCCGGACTCGCCGGGCCGGAGCGTGCCGAGCGACCAGCGGAGGATCTGCAACGAGGCCGGAGCGCGGCTGGCGCGCACCTGCTGCGCAGCCGGAGCGCCGTCGGCACCGGAGATCTCGGGATTGCGGTCCGCGCGGACGAACTCGAGGCCTGCCGGAAGCGTGTCCGCCAGCACCACCTCCCGAGCGGAGACCGCGGCGGAGTTGTTCGTCCAGGTGAGGCGGAACTGCACTTCGCGCCCTACGCGCACCGTGTCCACGCCCAAGCGCTCCATCACCAGCCCGAGCGGCGGGCGCACAAGCTGCGTCTCCACGACCGGCGAGTTGGCGCCCATCGGCGGAGCGTCGGGAAGGCGCTCGACCGTCAGCGTCGCACCGTTGAGCACGGTGGTCGTCCCCTCTTCCGTGCCCACCACCGCGCGGAAGGAGATGCCGCCGGCCGCGCCCGCTGCGATGGCGCCGAGGCGGACACGCACCAAGTCACGGCCGGATGCGGTGCGCTCCACCGATCCCGCGTCGCCGTCCATGCCCTCGGTGAGCGCGGCGCCGTTCAGCGTCAGGGTGCCGGGAACCATGCGGAGGATCGAAGGGAGGGTGTCGGTCACCTCCCCGGCGCCGGAGGCGGCGTCGCCCGCATTGGCGAAGGTCAGGGTGTAGCGAAGGGTGTCGCCGCGCGCCGCGTCGGAGCGGTCCACCGACTTGCCGAGCGAGAGCGCGGCGAGCGGGCGGCGCACCGAGACGGTGTCGCGCACGGAGTCCGAGACGGTGGGGTCGGCCATGCTGGCCGCCTTCACGTCGATCGGCACCGAGCCCATGTTGGGCGCGTTGTTGGGTACTTCAACCACGAGAAGGAGCGCCGCGGACTCGCGCGCCCCCAGGGGGACGGGACCCGAGACGGGGAGATCCCCCGCCCCGAGCACCCCATTTCCATCGCTGTCCAGGTACAGACGGATGGTCCACCCTGACGGCCCGCTGGCCGCCAGGGTGTACCGGTCCGCCCCATTGCCCACGTTCTCCAGCCGGTGGATGAAGACACGCCGCTCGCCCGGGACGAGCGCCGCCGACTGGGGCGCGGTGATCCGCACCCCCGCCGTGATCCTCACCACCACGGTCGCCGACGCCTCCGCCCTTCCCACGAACCCCTCCTGGGTGCCAAAGGTGGCGGTGACGCGGTTGACCACGTGCACCGTATCCCCGGCCTGGGCCGCGGCAGCGCCAGGCGCTGCCACGGTTGCCAGGCCGGCCACCCATGCGGCGGCCAGCGCCCGGCGGACCCAGGGGGTCCGGCTCGGGCCGCGGACGACCATGCGGGTGAGAGTGCCAAGGCGGGGCATTCGGATTACGGTGCCGGTTTACGTTATCGCATACTCGGGACTATTTGACCTGCACGCGAATCCAAAAGAACCGGCTCGCGCCCGCCGCCAGCGTACCCGAAAGCGCCGCGCTCACGGTGCCGCCGCTCTCGGTGATCGTCCAGCCCGACGCGTCCGTCGACGTGGAGACGTAGGTCACCTGGCTGGGCAGCGCGTCGGTGATGCCGAAGCCGGTGCCCGTGAGGATGGCCGCGGCGCCGCCGGTGTTCGTGACGGTCACCTTGTACTGGATGTACTGACCCGGAAGCACGCGGTCGGTGGAGAGCGGCCCGCCGATCGCCGTGGTCTGGTTGTCCTGGAACGCTTCCTTGGTCATGCTGATCGCCGCGCGGACCACGCGCACCACCCGATTGCCCGGATCGCTCTTGGTGGCGTCGTTGGTGGAGGTCGCGGTCAGCACCAGGCTCTCCGTGGCGCCGGCCGCGGCGTTGTTGGAGACGGTGTAGATCACGTCCACTGTGGCGCTGCCGCCGGCCGCGATGGCGACGGACGAGCTGGTCCCGGCCTTGCCGTTCACGGAGACGATGCTGAGGATGCTTCCGGCCGAGGCCGCGAGCGAGAACGTGTCGTCGCGATTCCCGTTGTTCTGGACGGTGAAGGTCTCGGTGTACGTCGTCGGCCCCGTGCCGCTGGGAAGCCGGTCCACCGTGCCGCCGTCCGGCGTCACCACGACGCTCGCGGCGATCGCCGGCAGCACGTTCGTGGAGGAGGTGTCGGTTGCGCCCGCCGCCGTCGGCGTGCGGCGCGAAGTGGCGGTCATCGACACGGGGATCGTCTGGCCACCCTGGCCCGAAGCCACCGTGTAGACGATCGTGACGGTCACGTTGCCGGCCGCCGAGATCGCCGTGGCCGCCAGCGCCTCGTTCAGCGCCGCGAGGCTCGCGTAGGTCGTGCTGCCGATCTTGTAGCCGGTGATCGTCACGCCTGCCGCGGCCGTGGTGGAGACCGACATGCTGTCGACGCCGTTACCGGTGTTGACGATGGTGAACGGGAGCTCGTTGCCCGTGCTCGGCGACGACGAGGACACCGACGTCGGCGACTGCACGTCCGGACCTGCCTTGAAGCCGACCAGTACGCTGACGCTCGCCGTCGCCGGCGAGTACGTGTTGCCGTTCGCGTCGGTCCAGGTGGCGCTCGCCGTGTTGGTGATCGTCGTCCCTTCCGGGGTCGGCGTCACCTGCGCGTGAGCGGGCCTGGCCGCGAACGGGGCGAGCAGCAGCCCCGCAAGGGCTACTCGCCGTAGGGTCTTGTTCATCTCCTGTGACCTTGGACTGGGGAGTGGGGATGGGATGGGGTGGGGTTACCGCCCGCTCGGTGCGGCCGCGGGCGCGGCCGTGCTGCCCCGCTCGGAAGAAGAGCTCCCGAAGCGGGTATCGAACTCCGCGACGACCGTGGCCCCGGGAGCCACGAAGCCGCCGACGGTCCAACGCACGTGCGTGTACTTCTCCGGCGCGGCGGCGCGCTGCACCCGCCGGCCGTCCACGACTACGGTCTCCATCGGCTGGACGGAGAAGGTCTTCCCGCCGTCGATGGAGTACTCGGCCCGCGCGTCCGTGCGGGCGCTCCGCGCCGAGCCGGCCACGAAGGCCATCCCGGGCGCGATCGGGTTCGCGAGCACCGGGCGAACCGGCGTACGCTGCGGGTTGGTGAAGGCGATGCGGTAGCGCACCACGTCGCCCGGCCGGACGCGGTCGTCGCCGCGCGGCGTGCCGCGGGCGGCCAGCTCGGCCGCGGTGCGGTTCTGCGCGGTCACGCGCAGCGGTCCGGGCGCGGCGGGCTGCTGCGCCGTGGCGGGGGCCGCGGCAAGTGCAAGCAGCACCAGGAGACGTGCGATCGACTTCATGGAAACCTCGCCTTTGGGGATGATGTCGGCCCGATGCGGACCGGTGGGTGTGCTCTTTTGGCGGCTGTACCGGAGGCTCCATGAAGCGTGTCGTCCATGGTCGGCCGGGCGTGCGGACGGGAGCTCGCACGCGTACTCTTATTACAAGCGGCGGGCCGTGTCGCCCGCCGCCGCAACTCGTTGCTGCTAGGTTGTTTAGCGGAGAAGAGAGGAGGTTCCGGAACGGAACGTGTGCCCAAACGG
>JAUJMI010000069.1 GCA_030446945.1 Longimicrobium sp.
CGGTGATGGCCAAGGGGGTGGAGGACACCTCCTTCTACCTGTACAACCGCCTGGTCTCGCTCAACGAAGTGGGAGGCGAGCCCGACCACTTCGGCACCAGCCCCGCGCAGGTGCACGCCTTCTTCGCCGAGCGGGCGGCGTGCTGGCCGCTGGCGATGTCGTCCGCCTCCACGCACGACACCAAGCGCAGCGAGGACGTGCGGGCGCGCATCAACGTGCTCTCGGAGGTCCCGGAGCTGTGGAGGGAGCGGGTGGGCGCGTGGCACTGGAAGAACCTCCCCTTCCTGCGCAGCGAGGACGGGCAGCCGGTGCCCGACCCCAACGACGAGTACCTGCTGTACCAGACGCTGGTGGGGGCGTGGCCGCTGGAGCCGCTCGGCCCGGATGGGACGGAGGAGCTCACCCGCCGCATGCAGGCGTACATGGAGAAGGCCACGCGCGAGGCCAAGCTCCACACCAGCTGGATCAACCCGGACCCGGCGTACGACCGCGGCCTGGCGGAGTTCATCGCGGAGGTGCTGCGGCCGGATGCGGAGAGCGGCTTCCTGGGCGACTTCCTCCCCTTCCAGCGGACGGTGGCGGAGCTCGGGATGGTGAACTCGCTCGCGCAGACGCTGATCCGCCTCACCGCGCCGGGCGTGCCCGACGTGTACCAGGGGCAGGAGATCTGGGACTTCTCGCTGGTGGACCCCGACAACCGCCGCCCCGTGGACTTCGCGCTGCGCGAGCGGCTGCTGGACGACCTGGAACGGCGCGCGACCGAGGTGGACGGCGCCGCCCTCGCCCGGGAGCTGCTCGCCGGATGGGCGGATGGACGGATCAAGATGCACGTGACGCGCGCCGCGCTTGGGCTTCGGGCGGCGCTCCCGCGCGTGTTCGTGGGCGGCTACCTGCCGCTCGCCGCCGAGGGCGCCCGCGCGGAGCACGTGCTGGCGTTCGCGCGCGTGTCCGGCGGCGAGGCGGCGATCACCGTGGCCCCGCGCCTGGTGGCGACGCTCACGCGCGGGCGCGGGCTCGGCATTCCCCACGCGGACGACTGGGCCGGAACCGTTCTCGCGCTCCCGTCTGATCTCGCCGGCCTCTACCGCGACGCACTCACCGGCGAGGAGCTCCGCGTGGAGGCCCGCGACGGCGCCTGCTCGGTTCCCCTGGACGTGCTGCTGAAGGACCTTCCCCTCGCGCTGCTGGAGCGCGCCTGAGCGGCCGGTGGCCGCCGCCGTGCAGGTACTCGCACGAGCCGGGCGAACCTGCGGTCATGCGGTGCGCACGGATCTCACGCTGTGAACGCGAAGAAAATGCAACAGCATCACGCAGAGGGCGCAGAAGGAACCGCACGGCGCAGAGAACCACTTCATGAACGGAGCGCCTCACCGTACCTGCCTTACCCCGATCTTTGGCGCGGAGTGAAGGAAACGGGCTCTGCCGTGCATCGCGATCCAGCCCATGTTGGGCAGGTGGTGCCCGGGAGCGACGGGATCGGGTGGCGCACGACCGTGGGCGGCGCGCCACTGCCAGACGCACGCTGGTGAGTCGGTGGCACCATGCATGCACCCCGACCCCGCCCCGCGGAGCCGCGGGTCCGCGCACACCTGCACACTCGCGCACGGAGGGAGCATGGTCGAGACGATGGAGAGGCCGCGGGCATTCCGGCCCGAGATGGCCGGCGAAGTGGGTTCCAACACCCGCCAGCCGGGGTGGGATCTGGCGACGGAGCGCAGGATCGACGACGGCGAAACCCTCGCCCGCTTCCTCGGCTGGTTCAGCATCGGGCTGGGCGCCGTCGAGGTGCTGGCGCCGGAGCGGCTGGGACGCTGGCTGGGGACGGAAAACCGCACGCTGATCCAGGGATACGGCATGCGCGAGATCGCCACTGGGGTCGGCATCCTCTCCAGCCGACGCCCGGCGGAATGGATCTGGGCCCGCGTGGCCGGGGACGCGCTGGACCTGGCGACCCTGGCCACGGCGCTCGGCTCCGACAATCCCCGGCGCGGCAACGTGGGCCTGGCGCTCGGCGCCGTAGCCGGCGTGACCGTGCTGGACGTGCTGTGCGGGGTGCAGCTGAGCCGCAGGCGCGACCACTGACGGGCACCTAGGGAAACGGCGCAGGATCGGACCGTTCCAGGTGCCGCCGCCCGCGACCCGGGCGGCGGCGGGCGGAACCGAATCAACGGAAATCGGATCGGGAGGATGGGATGAAGGCACTCACCTGGCACGGCAGGTCGGACGTTCGCTGCGAGACGGTACCCGACCCCAGCATCGTCGACCCCACGGACGCCATCGTACGCATCACCTCCACCGCCATCTGCGGATCGGACCTGCACCTGTACGACGGCTTCAACCCGTTCATGGAAGCGGGCGACATCCTGGGCCACGAGCCCATGGGGATCGTGGAAGAGGTAGGGCCCGAGGTGAAGCGGCTGAAGCGCGGGGACCGGGTGGTGGTGCCGTTCACCATCTCGTGCGGCAGCTGCTGGTTCTGCCAGAACGAGCTCTACTCCGTGTGCGACACCAGCAACCGCAACCCGGAGATCCCCCGGAAGCTGATGGGCCACACCACGGCCGGCCTGCTGGGCTATTCGCACCTCACCGGCGGCTTCGCGGGGGGGCAGGCGCAGTACCTGCGAGTGCCGTTCGCCGACGTGGGACCCATCCGCATCGACTCGGACCTGAGCGACGAGCAGGTGCTGTTCCTCTCCGACATCTTCCCCACGGGGTGGATGGCGGCCGAGAACGCCGACATCCGGCCGGGGGAGACGGTGGCGGTGTGGGGCTGCGGGCCGGTGGGGCAGTTCACCATCCAGAGCTGCTGGATGATGGGCGCGGGCCGGGTGATCGCCATCGACCGCGTGCCGGAGCGGCTGGAGATGGCGCGCACGGCGGGCCGGGCGGAGACCATCGACTTCACCAAGACGGGCGTGTACGACGCGCTGATGGAGATGACGGGCGGACGCGGCCCCGATCGCTGCATCGACGCCGTGGGCGCCGAGGCGCACGCCACGGGGAGCATCGACGCCGTGTACGACAAGGCCAAGACGATGCTGATGCAGGAGACCGACCGCGCGCACGTGCTGCGCGAGGCGATCATGTGCTGCCGCCCCGGCGGCACCATCTCCGTGCCCGGCGTCTACTTTGGGGTCGTGGACAAGATTCCCATGGGCGCGTTCATGAACAAGGGGCTGGCCATGAAGGCCGGCCAGACGCACATGATGCGCTACATGGAGCCGCTGCTGCGCCGCATCGAGGCCGGCGAGATCGACCCATCGTTCGTCATCACGCACAGGGTGTCGCTGGACAAGGGTCCCGACATGTACAGGACGTTCCGCGACAAGGACGACGGCTGCATCAAGGTGGTGCTCAAGCCCTGGGACTGAGCACGGCGAGCCGCCTGCGGCAAAGGGGCGCGGAAGCATGGTTCCGCGCCCCTCGCTTTGATGCAGCGCTTCTCTCCTCATCCCGGGGTGCGTAGCGCGTGTGTCGGAGTAAAAAGACTTGGCTACGGCTGATTGAGGTCCTATGCTGGTCGGCCAGGAAGAGATCCGAAGTCCCAGCTGGCGGTGGCGAGCACGAAGTGGCGCTCGGACGATCAGCCCGCGCGGCGTGGCCGCGCGTCAAGTACCGCACGCACACGCAACGCGCGCTCCAGCGCCGCCTCCGCCTCGCCCGCATTTCGATCCCCACGCCTGGGATTCTTCCCCGTCCCGCTGACCCATTCGGCGAGCCGCGTCGCCAGCGCTGCTCTCTCCTCCATGGCACGCAGAGACATTCCGAGTGCCTCCTCGATTTCGACCTCGGAGCCCGCCAACATCGTCTCGGGAGAGAAGCGATGCCCGATACGGCAGCCGAGCTGGATCAGCTCACCCCCTCGCCGGAGCTCCCAGAGCGGGCCCTGGCACTCGGGGCAGGAGAGGCCGGCCGCCTGGCCGGTACCGCGTAATCCGCGCGCCAATCCACTGTACCCACCTCCGGTGCCTCCCCGCAAGAAACCGCTCCCATCTCACGCGGCGCACTGCGCGCAAGGCGGTCGAGCAGTGGGGCGATGTCGTCCAGCGCGAGGATGTGGTCCACGGCCAGATTTTCCACCGCGCTGGACGGCGTACCGGAAAAGCGCGCCTGCGCCGGGTCCTGCACGACCGTGACGCCACCCGCGCCCGCAATGGCAAAAGAGTCCAGCGGTTCCCTCATCCCGGTTGCCGGAAAGGATCACGCCGACGACGCGGGAGCCAAAGGTGAGCGCGGGCGTCCGAAAGAGCGGGTCGGCCGCGGGACGGGTGTGGTTCTCTTTTGGTCCGCGGCGCAGGTGCATGTGCTGCGCGCGGAGAAGGAGGCGACGTAGATGTGCCCACGCTGGATCCGCTCGCCGTCCCGGGCCTCTGTGGCAGGGATCGGCCCACGCTTCGCCAGGAGTGGAGCCAGGCGGCCCGGGCCGCCCGGTCTGCAGGGGACCACGATGAAAACGAAGCCGGGAGGTCGCCCGGGAGTGCGCGTACCAGGCTGAGTAGCGCGTCTACCCCCCGGAGGAGGCGCCGATGACGATGACGTCGTGCCCGGCGCTCTCCCCTGAGGCGATCACCGGCGGAATGCGCGAATGCCTCATGACCTTCAGCCAAGAGATACCCGGGGAGCGGGGATAGGAGACCCGGCGTCAGCGCGGGCGGGTGAGCCGGCTGGGGACGGTGTTCGCGTATAACCCGCAGGTTCTGGGGATCGGGATCGACGAGAACACCGCCGTCAGGTAGAACTCGGCTGCGCTTCACCGACCTCGGAGAGAACGCGGTGATGCTCTTCAATGGTCACGTCACGCACTCCAGCGCCCCTGGCGCCGGTGAGGACGATGTGCTGGCCCTGACCGACTCGCTGGTCCAGGTTCTCCCGCGCCGTTATGGCTTCAACCTCCGGACACACCGGCCGATCCTGCCGGACGGCACCGATGTGGCAGCTCCCGCAGTCCCCACCACCGGGGGAAGCCGTACGGCGGAACTGGGCATAGGAGAGTGACGAACAATGGGGCCGCGGCAAGCCGCCGAGCCACTCGGCAGCGCGCGGCGCGCGGACCGGCTCCGCACGAGCGGCATTCACGTCCAGCGGCAGCGAAGCCCTTCTCCGCATCCCGGGAGCGGGGCTTCGCCGTCCCACCGTGCGCCGCAACCCTGGACAGACACAGTGCACCGCGCGGAAGGCGGGGTGTGGCGCGGATTGGAACGGGGCACTGCAGCGCCCACGAATTATGTACCCGAGTGACCGATACGGAAGCCCGGTTGCGGCAGTTGATCCTGGAAGTCCGCGCGATGTGCGACCGCCTCCACCGGGAGGTCGAACGAGCGCGCAGTCTCCGCGAGCGCGCCCGCAGAATGCTCCCGCTCGATCCTTCCTCCAACCCGTTCCGGCCGGATTAGCCAGGCATGGGTCGCGGCCGGGATGCTGGACATCGCCGTCGGTCACGAGAGCGGGCACACAGCGGCTCGTCCGTGGCTCCACGCGCCCTTCCCGCGCGGCGAGCTCCATTCTGCGGCTCATCCACGGTTGGCCGGAGGTTTGCTCCGGTCAGAGGTGGCCGACCCTGGCACACACGCCCGAGCCCCGAGCACCGCATGCAGACCAGACAGCTATCGCAGATGGACCCCGCGGCGGCGCCGGACCGGTGGGTCGCCTCCACCTGCGGCTTCTGCTCCGTGGGATGCGGCGTGGAGATCGGGGTGATGGGCGGCGAGATCGTGGGGGTGCGCGGACGGGAAGACCACCCGGTGAACCGCGGGCGGCTGGGCCCGAAGGGGCTCAACCAGTACTACGCCAACCGTCATGCGACGCGCGCCCACTATCCGATGGTGCGCGACGGCAATGGAGAGCTGGTGCGCGCCAGCTGGGACGAGGCGATGCAGCGCATCACGGAGAAGCTCGGCCAGGTGCTCGCGACGGATGGCGCGGATGCGGTGGCCATCTACAACAGCGGGCAGCTCCTGCTCGAGGAGTACTACACTCTCGGCAAGATCGCGCGGGCCGGGCTCGGCACTCCCAACATCGACTCCAATACGCGCCTCTGCACGGCCACCACGGCGGCATCGCTCACAGACAGCTTCGGCGCGGACGGCCCGCCCGCCGGCTACGAGGACCTGGACCTCACCGAGTGCATCGTCCTGGTGGGGCACAACGCCGCCGAGCAGAGCACGGTGCTCTGGATGCGGATCCAGGCGCAGCGCGACCGGCCGGACCCGCCGAGGATCATCGTGGTCGACCCCCGCCGCACCTTCACCGTTCAGACGGGCGCGGACCTGCACCTGGCGCTGCAGCCGGGAACCAACGTCGCGCTCCTCAACGGCCTCTGCCACCTCCTCATCGAGAACGGGTGGGTGGACCGCGAGTTCATAGACCGGCACACGGAGGGATACGAGCGCTTCCGGGCAACCGTGTCCGGCTACACGCCCGAGGTGGTGGAGGGGATCTGCGGCGTGCCGGCGGCCGACCTCCGGAAGGCGGCGGAGTGGATCGGGATGTCACGCTCCACCGTCACCACATGCCTGCAGGGCGTCTACCAGAGCAACCAGGCGACGGTGGCCGCGTGCACCGTCAACAGCATGCACCTGCTGATGGGGAAGATCGGCAAGCCCGGCTCGGCGCCCTTCCAGTTCGCGGGACAGCCGTCGTCCATGAACACCCGCGAGTGCGGCGCGGACGGGTCGTACCCCGCCTACCGCAACTGGCAGAACCCGCGGCACATGCGGGACCTGGCGAAGCGCTGGAACGTTCCCGTGGAGCGGCTGGGGCAGAAGCCCGTCTCCGCGCCGGAGATCTTCGAAGGGTGCGCCGAGGGCCAGATCAAGATCCTCTGGAACATCTGCACCAATCCCGCAGTCAGCATGATGAGCCGTGAGAAGCACCTCCGCACGCTGCGGGGCGTCTTCCTGATCGTCCAGGACTGCTTCGCGGACACGGAGACGGCGCGCCTGGCCGACGTCTTCCTCCCCGCCGCCATGTGGGGGGAGAAGACCGGGTGCATGACCAACGCCGAACGCCGCTGCAACCTGCTGCAGAAGGCGGTGGAGCCGCCCGGCGAGGCGCGAGCCGACCTGGACATCTTCCTGGATTTCGCGCGGCGGATGGATTTTCGCGACCGGAGCGGGCAGCCGTTGATCGGTTACGCGGACGCACGCGGTGCTTTCGACGAGTGGCGTGAGATCTCACGCGGCACCATCCCGGACTACTCGGGGATGACGTACGAGAAGCTGCTGGAGCGTGGCGGCATCCAGTGGCCGTGCAACGCCGAGTTCCCCGAGGGGCGCACACGGCTGTACACCGCTCCGCACTTCCCCACCGAGGAGCAGCGGGCGGAGGTCTGGGAGTACGACCTCCGCTCCGGCCACGAGCGCTCCGTGCGCGATTACCGCAGCCACGCCGACACCGGCGGCCGCGCCCGCCTGCTGGCAGCGGAGTTCGAGCCGCCCGCGGATCACACGGACGCGGAATATCCGCTGCGCGCCATCTCGGGGCGCCAGGCGTACCACTGGCACACGCGCACCAAGACGGGAAAGTCGCCCGCGCTCACCGCCGGGGCGCCGGACGTGTTCATCGCCGTCAACGACTCCGACGCGGCGCACTACGGGATCGCCGACGGGGACACGGTTCGGGTCGTGTCCCGGCGCGGCTTCGTGGAGGGGCCGGCCAAGGTGGGCGACGTGGTGCGGGAGGGTGCGGTGTTCGTGCCCTGGCACTACGGCGAGCTGGATCGGAACGCCGCGGCCAACAACCTGACGCCCGAGCTGTGGGATCCCGCCTCCAAGCAGCCGATCCAGAAGGGCTCCGCGGTGCGGCTGGAGCGCGTGTCGGACGGCGCGGGGGCGCCCTGGTGGCGCGACCCGGCGCCCGCCGGGCGCGTGGAGATGCGCTGATGCCCGTCTCTACCACGCGCATGAGCGGCCCCGAGCTGGCCGCGCGCCTCGCTCCGCTGATCGCTCGGGAGCTCGCCTCCATCGGCGCCATCGACGCCGCCCGACGCGGGCAGACGGACCCCGGCTACAGCATCCTGTACCACGAGTCCAAGGAGGACAAGCAGGCTGCCGTCGGTCAGATGATGTCGCTGGTGCGGATGGCCGGAGAGCAGCCCACGATGGACGGCGGGTGGGTGGAGCCGGTCCTGAAGGCGCAGACGCGGGCCGCGCAGGCGCTCAGCACCACCGTCACCCTGCGTGGCATGCGGGTGGTGGAGGACGCGCTGGTCGACGCGTACCGCCCGCTCCTGGACGTGCTGGACGGGACCGCGCTGGAGGCGATGGCACGCGTCACCGAGCGCGCGGTCCGGCGGTGGCACCTCCTGACCGCCCACATCGCGAAGCGCACCGGCGACGCGGACGAGACGTCGCGCCTCCCGCACCCGCTCTCCGACTACTTCGCCGGCGAGGAGGCGCGGGCGTGCATGCGCTGCCTGCTCGACCGCCCGGGGGACCGCGGCGCACTAGAGGTCGGTCCACCCCGGCCCGTGCAGTACGTGTGCGCCGCCTGCCACGACGAGGCGCTGGCGAGCTTCCCGCCGGACCTGCGCGAACAGGCGGACCGCTGGACGCCCGACGCACGGCGCGACCGGGTGATCCTCCGCGCGCTCGGGCGGCCGCTGAAGGTAAAGGCCAGGGAGGAAGTGCTCACGGTGCTCAGCGGCCTCGCCCCCCGCGTCCGCGTGCCCGCCAGCGGGCAACCGCGCAAGGAGCCCGCGCCGCGCCCGGCGGATACGGCGCCGGACCCGGCGCTCCCGGTGCTGCACGCCGCGGCCGCGGACGCCACCCCTTCGGAGCGGGCGTACAGCGATCTGCTGTTCGACTTCCGCAGCGTCCGGAACAGCTGGTAGCGCCGATGTTCAACCGCGGGAGCCGCCGTTGCCGATCGTGCCACCCGCAAGCGGGTGTGCTCCGCGCACGCTGACGGCCAGGAAGCAAGAGGCCTAGGCGATCCGCCCGGGTGTACATCCGCACCCGAGGGAAGGTGGATGGTTGACTCAGGTCAGAGCAGGCGCGGCTTCCTGAGAACCGCGGGAGGTCAGGGCGGCGCATTGCTGGGGGCGACGGTGGCATCCGGGTGCTCCACGCGGGCCGCATCAACAGCCATACGCTGGACTTCAACAGCGACTTTGGCGTGCTGAACTACGCGTATCGCTCGACGTGATGGAATCGCACTTCTACAACCGGGCCGCCGGCCCGCCGCGCGGCATCCGCCCGGAGGAGCTGGCGCTGCTGCGCGAAATCCAGCAGCAAGAGATGGCGCACCGCCGTTTCTTTGCGCGCGCGCTGGGGCCGCTCAAGACCCACGTCCGGAGCGCGACTTCAGCTCGGTGGACTTCACCAGCCGCGAGCAGGTCCTCACCCTCTCCCGCACCTTCGAGGACACGGGACGGCCGCGTACAACGGCGCGGGGAAGCCGCTGAACCTGGCGGAGTTCCTATCCACCGCGGGGAAGATCGTGTCGGTGGAGGCGCGCCAGGCGGGCGCGCTCCGCGACCTCACCATGAACGACCCACGCGCCTTCGGGGGCGACGACATCATCGACGAGAACGGGATGGAGCTCGCCCTGTACCCGCCCGAGGTCATCGACCGCGTGCAGCGGTTCTTCAAGGAGCGCTTCCGCCTGACCGGCCTCCGGGAGCACCGTCAGCGGCGGGGGCGAGCGTACCGCCCACACGCCCTCGGGCAGTGCAGGGGTGCAGCTCCGGTTCTGAGCCAGGATGCACCGGTGGTCCCGGCGCGACACGACGTGCACACAGGGCGGGAGGGTTCAAGCGGCACCTGACGAACCCCCTCTCCTACGAACAGGAGAGGGGGTTCGGGTCTTCCCAGGGCGCCCTGGGTGGTGCGATCACGATGCGGAGGTTTCCAGGATTTTTTGCACCTCTTCGAGGAGCTCCTTTGGTGTGAGCGGCTTCGCCAGATAACCGTCGCACCCCGCCTCGAAGGCCCTCGCTCGATCTTCCGTCATCGCATGCGCGGTGAGGGCCACGATGCGGAACCCAGCAGTGTCCGGGTCTGCCTTCAAGACGCGGGTCGCCTCCAGCCCATCCATCACCGGCATGGATACGTCCATGATCACGAGGTCGGGGCGGTGCTCGCGCACGGCACGCACCGCCCCTTCGCCATTGGACGCCAGGAGCACGGTGTGTCCGGCGTGCTCCAGCATGACCTGGTAGATGTCCAGGTTGTCCGCGTTGTCGTCCGCCAACAGGATCGTCGCCAAAGTCGGGAGGCCGGGTGCACGGTTCCGTTGCTCAAAAGACCCACCAAGCTACTGAGCACGCCGATCGATGGCTACCCTGCCGCCCCGAACAGCTTTCGGTCGCACCAGGCTTGCATCTCACCGCCCTTCTTCACGCGCGACACTGGCTGCGTGCGTGCCCCAGCCTGTGGGTTGTCCTGATGGCGCTCGGCTCTGCGGAATCCGCCATCGCGGTCACTGGCCCGCTCGCCCTGCTCGGCAACGCCTCTTATCCGGTTTCTGTTCGTCGGCTCGACGGGTTCGCTACCCCGCTTCTTTCAGCGCTCCCCTCGCGGTCGGCGCCTTGCGGCTCGCTTCGGTCCCTACGACCAAGTTCCGGGAGGACTTTCACCTCCGGACCTCTGTTCATGCTGGGCACACCACAAGAAGGCCCGGCTCTCGTCATGACGAGAGCCGGCGCGTTTTGTGTCAGCGGCTTCCGGCCCTCGCCTCCCGGAGGCAGGGCATGGGACCACGATCCGGACGTACGCGGCCGCGAGGATACTCCCCCAAACCTGGGCACCGCGACCTCCCTCCCTGGTCAGGCGAGGATTCCGTGCTGGATCCGCACCAACTCCTCCCGGACCAGGGCGACGGGTCAGCCGCTCTATGGGAACGTTCTCGAGCGACACCCGTCCGCATCGTTGTTGCTGGCACGATGTGGGTTCTCTGAAATCTGTCGCGGTTTTTCTCTAAAACTCTGGCGCGCCAGGGGGAGCTACGCTGCGTCTGCGATGGCGTCTTGCGTGAGTTCCTCCCTGTGGTTGCGGGTCCGGTAGGAGCGGCCGCGGAGCACGTATTGGGTGCCGCGCTCCAGGAGCCGGTCGAGGATGGCCTCGGCGAGATCGGCATCATGCAGCACCTGTCCGAGCGCCGCCAGGGGCTTGTTGGTGGAGACGACGGTGGAGCGGCGCTTCAGGCGGCGGATGCTGACGACGCGGAAGAGCACGTTGGCGGGGTCGGCGGCCTAGCTCTGGTAACCGAGTTCGTCGATGAGGAGGACGTGCGGGTGGACGTACGACTCCAGCGCCGCCTCCAGTCGCCCGGTGAGCGCGGCGTGGGAGAGCGCGCCGATCAGCTCGTCGGCGGAGGTGAAGAAGGCCTCGGAGCCGTCCCGGGTCACGCCGTGTGCTACCGCTTCCCCCAGAGCTCTTCGAGCCGCTGGGCGCGGCCGCAGCTGTGTTTGTAGAACTTGTAGCGCAGCGGGTTCTTTAGGTAATAGTCCTGGTGGTACTCCTCCGCCTGATAGAACGGAGCCCCGGGGTTGATCTCGGTTACGATCGGCTGCTTGAACCGCCCCGACCTTTCCAGCGCCCGCTTGGACGCCTCCGCCAGCCGGCGCTGCTCCGCATTCTCGTAGAAGATCGCCGAGCGGACTTGCGAGCCCCGGTCGCAGAATTGCCGGTTCGCCGTGAGCGGGTCGATGTTTCGCCAGAAGACGTTCAGAAGCTGCT
>JAUJMI010000437.1 GCA_030446945.1 Longimicrobium sp.
GCGGTGCTGGCGGCGCTCCTCCCGCTCGCCGTGGTGGGGCCGTCCGAGCGGGAGCGTGCCCCGGCCTCCGCGCTCGCCGCCGCGCCGGCGCCGGGGGGGCCGGTGACGCACGTGGAGCTGGGGGGGATGCACATGGAGGTGCGGGTGTGCCCGCCCCCCGCGCCCCGGCGCGCTCCGCCGCCGGGGACCCTGGCCGCCGCGCCCGCTCCCGCGCCGGAACCCCCCCGCGCCGCGGCACCGGCGCGCCAGCCGGCGCACCGCAGCGCCCCGGCGCGCGCTCTGGCCGCACTGATCCTCGCCACCACCGATTCGGAGGCGGACGTCCGCCGCTCCGCCGTCCGCGCGCTCGGGAAGCTCCAGGACGACGCGGTGGTGACGCCGCTGGTGCGCTCCCTCCGCGACCGCGACTCGGAGGTGCGCACGCTGGCCGCGCGCATGCTGGGCGAGCTGGCCGGCGGCCGTGCCGCCCCCGAGGCCGAGCCGGTGGCAACTCTGGCCGCGGCCCCTCGCCGCGCCTCGCGCCTGGGCGACGCCGCCGCCGACCGCGCCGCCGAGGCCCTGCGCGTGTCGCTGGCCGACGAGGACCCGGGCGTCCGGGACACCGCCCTCTGGGCTCTTGGCGCAATCGGCGGCGCCGACCAGCGCGGGGGCGTGATCCTCAGCGGCCAGGCCGGCGGCACCACCGGCGTGGAGACCACGTTCGAGGGCCCGGGGTTCTGAGCCGACCGCCTTCGCGGCTCGACGGACGCGGCAATCGGGCGGCTCTCCGGGTGGGGAGCCGCCCGGTTGCGTCGAGGGCCCTCACCCGGCAACCTACAGCTGCCACTGCGCAAGGGTGCGCCTGACGCCGCGGGGGTACGATTCTCGCCGCCTTCCGAGCCCGCCGCGCCGCCAGCCTTGAGCGTCATCGCGCGCGCGGCGCATATTCGCGCGCCACTCCGGCGGGGGAGCCCCGCCGGGTGCGCTGCCACGACAGAAAACGACGGGAGGACGAGGGGATGAAGAAGACGACTCTGGCGATCGCGGCGCTCGCCGCCGCCGCGCTGGCGGGAAGCGCGCAGGCGCAGGTCTGCGCGGGTTATCCCACGGTGGACGGGGGGATCTCGCTGGGCGGCCGCATCGACTTCCCGGACGACCTGGACTCGTTCGGAGTGGAGGGGTCGTACAACGCGCGCGGCCCGCTCTCCGTGTTCGGCGGGCTGAACGTGCTCTCGGGCGAGGGCGACGATTCCGAGGGCGAGGACCTGTTCTTCGCCGGGCTCGCCTTCGAGACGCCGCAGATCGGAGCGATGCTGGGGCCGCGCGCCTCCGCCTGTCCGCAGGTGCGCCTGGAGTACGGCGACTTCGACGGCATCACCTTCCTGCGGGTGCCGGTCGGACTGGGGCTGGGAGCCACGATCGCCACCTCGCCCGCGGGCCCCACCATCTCGCCGTACGTGATCCCGCAGGTCGTGTTCACCCGCGTGAGCGTGGACGAGGTGGACGAATCGGAGACGGAGTTCGGGGTGCGCGGGGGGGCGCTGCTCACCTTCGGGCAGTTCTACGTGGGCGGCGAGCTCAACTTCCTGGGCGGCGACCTCAACATTACCGGATCGGACACGGCGTTCGGCATCCGCGCCGGGGTACGCTTCTAGGCGCCACATCCCCTCGTGGGGGGACGGTGTAGCGCGGGCGACGGGGGGCGTCCACGCCAGGGGACGGTGCGGGGGTGGCCCCGGCGCCATGTCGTTGCGGGACAGCAGCTTACGCCGCGGCACCGGGCATGCGCTCCCGGCGGCACCACACCCCCGCGAGTGCGGGGAACCACACTTTTTCCAAAAAGGCGGACGATGAAGAAGATCACGACGGGGCTCCTGGCGCTCGCCACCGTGGCCCTTGCCGGGAACGCGCAGGCGCAGGCCATTCCGGTTTCCCCGTTCTCCGTGGAAGTGCGCGGCGGGCTCGCCTTCCCCACCGGCGACCTGGAAGACGTGGCCGAGAGCGGGATCACCGTGGGCGCCAACGGCACCTTCATGTTCACCCCCATGCTCGGCCTGTACGCCGGCTTCACCTACAACGCGTTCGGGCTGCCCGAGGAGGCCGACGAGCTCGGCGTGGACGGCAGCATCAACACGTACGGGCTCGATGCCGGCCTCAAGGCCATGTTCGCCACGCCCACGTTGCCGGTGTCCCCCTTCGTCAAGGGCGGCCTGGTGTACCACAAGTTGGAGCTGGACATCGAGGACGTGGACCTGGGCGAGGAGAATGACACCGACTTCGGGCTGGGCTTCGAGGTGGGCGGCGGGGTGATGGTCCCGCTGGGGCCGCGGCTCTCGTTCACCCCTGGGGTGAGCTACACCTCGTTCAAGCCGGGGGACAGCGGGGACGGCGATGACGGGGAGAACATCTCCAGCTTCCGCGTGGACGTGGGACTGAACTTCCGCTTCTGAGCCGTCCGCGCGCCGGGCGGGCACTATACACTCGTTTGAGGCTCCATGAAGAAGAGCACGCTCGGGCTCCTCTCGCTGGCAGCCGCGGCCGCGTTCGCGGCCCCGGTGCAGGCACAGCTCCCCAACGTGACGCCGTTCGCATTCGAGGTGCGCGGCGGCCTCGTCTTCCCCACCGGCGAGTTCGGCGAGGACGAGGACTTGGGCTCGCTGGAGCCGGGGACCACGCTGGGCGCCAACGTGACCCTCCACTTCATCCCCGTGCTGGGGTTCTACGCGGGCTTCACTCAGAACCGCTTCGGCGTGGAAAGGCTGGACGAGCTCGAGGCGATCGACCAGGGCTTCAGCGGCGGCGTGCGCGTGGCGGTGCCCACGCCGCTGATCCCCATCGATCCGTACCTGAAGGCGGGGATGGTGTACAACCAGCTCGGCTTCGAGATGGACGGCGAGGGCGCGGATTACGTGGACAGCGACCGTTCGCTGGGCTTCGAGATCGGCGCCGGGATCGGGATCGGAATCGGGCCGAAGCTCTCGTTCACGCCGCAGGTGACGTATACGAGCTACGAGCCGAGGTTCGACGGCGAGTCTGACGGCTTCAAGGTGCAGCACTTCCGGGTGGACGTGGGGCTGCGGCTGCGGCTGTAGAACGGCGGGTCTCACGCGGAGGCGCGGAGAAAACCGCACTGCATGGCTCACACAGAGACACAGAGCCACAGAGAGAACAGCAAAAGATTTTCTCTTGGCCTGCGATTCCCTCTTTGCCCCTTTGGGTGAGACTTTTCGCGATGTCGTCCTCCGCGCCTCCGCGTCGCCGCGTAGGCCATGGGGTTTACAGTTATAGAGGACGCGGGGGCGCTCCAGGGCGCTCCCGCGTTCTTTTGTT
>JAUJMI010000438.1 GCA_030446945.1 Longimicrobium sp.
TGGCCGGGTCTTCGCTCTTGAAGGTGTTGGAGCAGACGATCTCGGCCAGGTCGTGGGTCTGGTGCGCGGGGGTGCCGCGCACGGGCCGCATCTCGCACAGCGTGACCTCGTGCCCGCGCTCCGCGAGCTGGTACGCCGCCTCGGAGCCCGAGAGCCCCCCGCCCACCACGGTTACTTCGGCCATGCACTCCCCTTCGGATTCGGTTCCCGCCCGTGCGCCGCATCCGCGCGAGCCGTACTGATACCAGCCTGCGCGCGTTCGGTTCGGGCAGGAGTATAGCCGGACGGATGGGGCGAGTAAACTCGCGGCAACAAAAGCGCAAATCCGCCTGCGCGGACTCCGGGAGGAGATCGGTCCGGGAGTCGGAATGCCGCGGGGCCAGCAGCGCCGTTCCAGGAGCGCCGCTTCAGGAGCCCGCATTCCAGGAGCGAATGAAGGCCGCTGGAACCAGGCGAAGTCCGCCTGCGCGGACTCCGGGTTCCGATGCCGCGATTCGCGAGCCGGCTTCAGCCGCCTTCCCGTAGTTCCAGCCGGCGGCTTTAGCCCCGGGTGATCAGCGGCCGGGCCAAATTTCGGACCTCGCACCAACCCGGCGCCCCCCCTGCGCAGGTTTCCCGCGGGTGTTGCAGCGGTTTGAACCGCCGGGTCCCGGCCCCCGGTTCCCCCCAATGCACAGAGCCACCGAGAAACCCCTCCTCTCGGTGGCCCCGTCCAAGTGCGACCCGCGGTTCAGCCGCTTACGTCCGCTTCTTCGCCGCGGATTTGGTGGCCGCCTTGGTCGCCTTCTTGGCGGTCTTCTTGGCGGCCGTCTTCTTCACCGCCGCGGCGGTCTTGGAGGCGGCCTTCTTCGCTGGCGCCCTCTTCGCCGGCGCCGCCGACTTGCGCCCACCGCTCCGCCCGCGCGCACCCTTTTTGGCAGGCGCAGAGGCGGCGCGCTCCGCCAGCAGCGCGACGGCCTGGTCGATGGTCACGGCCTCGGCCTCCACCCCCTTGGGGAGCGAGGCGTTGATGGCGCCGTGTTTCACGTACGGCCCGTAGCGCCCCGCGAAGAGCTGCACCGGCTCGCCGTCCGCCGGGTGCGGGCCGAGGGTGCGGATCGGCTCGACGGCCGTGCGCGTGCGCCCGCCCTTGGGGGCGGAGAGGAGTTCCATCGCGCGCGGAAGGTCCACGGAGTACACATCGTCCGTGGGCAGCAGCGAGCGGAAGTCGCCGTCGCACACCACGAACGGCCCGAAGCGCCCGATGCCGGCCGTGATCTCCTTCCCGCTCTCGGGATGGTTGCCCAGGTTGCGCGGGAGCGAGAGGAGCTTCAGCGCCATCTCCAGCGTCATCTGTGACCGCGCCAGCCCCTTGGGGAGCGAGGCGCGGCGCGGCTTTTCGCTGCTTCCCTCCTCCGCCTCCCCCAGCTGCACGTACGGCCCGAAGCGCCCCTGCAGCATCAGCACGGGCTTGCCGGAGCGCGGGTCGCTGCCCAGCACGTCCGGGCCGGACGACTTGGCGCGCACCAGCTCCGTCACCTGGTCCGGCGTCAGGTCGGCGGGCGCCACGCCCTCGGGGAGCGACGCGGTGACGGTGGCGCCATCCTCCTCCATCTCCACGAATGGACCGAACTTGCCGATCCTCACCCGCGCCTGGAGGTCGGAGAGGCGCACGGTGGATGCGTCGCGCGCGTCGATGCTCTCCTGCCCGGTGCGCACCAGCGCATCCAGGCCCTTGGGGCCGTTGAAGAACTCGCGCAGGTACGGAAGCCACTCCGCGTCCCCTTCCGCGATCTCGTCGAGCTGCTCCTCCATGCGCGCGGTGAAGCGGGTGTCCACCAGGTGCGGAAAGTGGCCCTCCAGCAGCCCCGTTACCGCGAACGCCGTGAAGGTGGGAACGAGCGCGTTGGTCTGCCGCTCCACATAGCCGCGGTCGATGATGGTGCCGATGATGCTGGCGTAGGTGCTCGGCCGCCCGATCCCCTCCGCCTCCAGCGTCTTCACCAGCGTCGCCTCGGTGTAGCGCGCGGGGGGCTGCGTCTCGTGCCCCAGCGCCTCCAGCCCGCGCAGCCCCAGCACGTCACCGCGGCGGAAGGGCGGGAGCGGCTCGTCGCGGTCCTCCAGCGCGGCGTCGGGATCGTCCTGCCCCTCCACGTACGCGCGGAAGAAGCCGGCGAAGTCCACCCGCCGCCCCGACGCGCGGAAGACGGTGTCGTCCGCCTCGATCAGCGCGGTGAGCTGCGTGACGCGCGCGTCGGCCATCTGGCTGGCGACGGTCCGCATCCAGATCAGCTCGTACAGGCGCGCTTCCTGACCGCTGAGCCGCAGCTCCTCGGCGGTACGCATCTCGGTGCCCGCGGGGCGGATCGCCTCGTGGGCCTCCTGCGCCCCCTTGCTCTTGGTGGTGAACTGCCGCGGCTGCGGCGAGAGGAACGCCGCCCCGTACAGCTGCTTCACCCGCGCGCGCGCCGCCCCGATCGCCTGCTCGGAGAGGTGCACCGAGTCGGTACGCATGTAGGTGATGTACCCTTCCTCGTACAGCCGCTGGGCGACGCGCATGGTGTCGCGCGCGGAAAGGCGCAGCTTGCGGTTGGCTTCCTGCTGCAGCGTCGACGTCGTGAAGGGCGGGTACGGGCGGCGGACGGAGGGCTTCTCCTCGGTTTCGGCCACCTTCCACGTGGCGGGGCGCAGGCGCTCCACCAGGGCGCGCGCGGCGGCTTCGTCCAGCAGCACCACCTCGCGCGCTTCCTTGAGCCGCCCGGTGGTCTCGTCGAAGTCGCGCCCGCTGGCCACCCGCTTTCCGCCCACGCTCTGCAGCGTGGCGCCAAAGGGGGCCGCCTCCTTGAGGAGCGTAGCCTTCAGGTCCCAGTACGCGCCGGAGCGGAAGGCGCGCCGCTCGCGCTCGCGCTGCACCAGCAGGCGCACCGCCACCGACTGCACGCGCCCGGCCGAGAGCCCGCTGGAGATCTTCTTCCACAGGAGGGGCGAAAGCGTGTAGCCCACCAGCCGGTCGAGGATGCGCCGCGTTTCCTGGGCGCGCACCACCTCGGCGTCGATCTGGCGCGGGGACTGGAGGGCGGCGCGGATGGCCTCGGGGGTGATCTCGTGGAAGACGATGCGCGACACGGGAATGCGCGGCTTTAGCACCTCCACCAGGTGCCAGCCGATGCTCTCTCCCTCGCGGTCTTCGTCCGTCGCCACCACCAGCTCGTCGGCGTCCTTGAGCATGGCGCGCAGCTCGCTCACCACCTTGCGCTTCCCCGCCGGCACCACGTAGAGCGGCTCGAAGTCGTGCTCCACGTCCACCCCCAGGCGC
>JAUJMI010000070.1 GCA_030446945.1 Longimicrobium sp.
CCTGACACCCGCCGAGCCCCATGAGCCGATCCCCCAGCAGGCCACCCCCCTGTACAAGCCGTCCGTTGCCTCCCCGAGTTGATGCGGCGGCAACGCCGCTACGTACGATGACGTATACACGCGCCTTCCGTCCGCACGCATTCTTCTGAGGACCGGGTGGCGCACGTCTGAAAGTACGCGGCCGGTTCACGACGGCGGACGACGGTCCGTCGGCGGCTTACCCTGAAGGAATGCGAGCCGATCCCTAGGCACCGCAGGCCCTCGACGCATGTACCCGACCGGGTTCTCCCGACCCCTGCCGTTCTCGCTCGCCGCACCGGTATACGTGCGCGGCGGATGATCCTGGGCGCCGTGTGTTCTCTCGTCCCCCTCAGCGCCTGCGATGCGCCGACCGGCCCAGCCGAGCTCCCGCGGCGCGTCGACCTGATCGCGGAGGGGGTCTTCGGGCGAGAAAGCCTGCGGTGGTTCATCCCGGACAGCGCAGGTGCGGGGACGATGGACCCGCTCCTTGACGGGCCGCGCATCTACTTCGACCGCGAGGAGTGGGTGTCGCCTTCCGGCAAGCTGCTGGGGCTGCGGGATCTACGTGCGCTGGACCGCTCCTCCGGCGCACTCCTCTGGAAGAGGCCCATCATCTCGGCTATCAACGCGGCACTGGCAGGGGACAGGGTGGGCGTCGTCTGGGGCTCGCTCGCCACGGCCAAGCGCGTGAGCGGGGCGGAGCCCCGTGACTACTCGTACGGTCCCACCTCGCTGTCCGGCAATGTAGTCTCCGATGGAACCCGCTTCTACGTGGGTACCCACGATGGACACGTTCTGGCCATGGATCCCACCGGGACCATCGCGTGGGACCGGGGGTTGGCCGGCGGGCCCTCCACGCCCGTGTTCGGGCTCGCCCTGAGCGGGGATGTGCTCGCGGTCACGTTGAAGCACTTCCGCAGATCTGCGGCCGAGGGCGACTCGGCGATCGTCGCCCTCCTCGATCGAGCCACCGGCGCCTTGCGCTGGAGGGTCGGCCTGGCGGGTGCTTCGGGCGATGCGGCCGTGGTCCAGCGGCCGGTAATCACGACCGGTCTGGTGGTCGCCGTGACGGAGCAGCACGACGTCCATGCGCTGGACCAGGAGAGCGGGGCCGTACGCTGGCAGAAGAGCGTCCAATACGGCTCGTCTCTCGACCCCAGCCGCGGACTGAGTGCCTGCGGCGGGTTGGTAGTCGTGGCGACCGGGGACATGGGCTTGACAGCCCTGGATGCGACCTCCGGAACCGAGCGCTGGCGTGTGCGCGACCTGGGAGCCGGCCCGTTGCGGCGCCTGGAGTGCTCGCACGGCACGGTGCTGGCCCATGGCTACGGTCCGGCTATGCATGTGTTCGATGCACGTACCGGGACGGTCCGAGCCCGCTACCCGCGGCGCATGCCCGACGCGGCGCGCGGGTTCTTCATCACGAGCGCGACACGGGATGAGACAGCGCTGTACGTGGGAACTTCGTACGGATTCGCAAAGGTTGCCGCTCCCTAGTGGTAGCCGGACGTGTCGTTCGCTAACGGAGCGCGGCCGACAGCACACTCCGCTACCCCATGCGCCCGAACGCATTCGCCGTCCTGCCGCAGGCCGACCTTTTCGTGGTGACGAGCGCTCCGATGATGGAGGACTACACGGCGGACGCGGTGCAGGCGTGGCGGCTCTCCGATCTGACGCGCCTCGCCACGCTTCCCGTGCCGCCGGCCCGGCTCGCCGACGGCCCCGTCCTGGCGAACGGGCACGAGCTCCCGTTCGAGCCGCGCCTGATGCCCGACGGATCCGTTCTGCTCAATACGTTCGGCTGCGGCTTTTACCGCGTCACCCGCGATCGCCGCACGTCCGGAAGTCCGCAACGTGTACACCATCGATCCGGCGGGCCGGGTCCCCGCGGGTCGGCGCACCGGCTGCGGCATCCCCGGGGTCTTCGGGAGGTTCTGGGTGATGGCCGTCGGGCGGCTGAACGCGCTCGTGACGCTCGACGTCAGCGATCCGGAACACCCGCGCGAGGTGGGGCGGCTCCTGGCGGACTCCACCTTCCGCCCGCACTGGATGGCCAAAGACCCGGGGTCGGACCGGATCGTGGTGGGGGCGGAGAATGGGGGCGAGGACCGCATGCTGATGGCCCGGCTCGATCCGGCCAGCGGCGCGCTGCTCTGGGATGAGTCGTTCCGCTCGGCGGACGGGGCGCTGGGCGTGAGCTTCGTGCGCGAGCGGTGGCTCCATGGCGACACAGGAGATGCAATCGGCCACGCGGCGCTCTTTCGGTCGTGGCGCATCGCATGGTGGTGGACGGCCGTTGCGGTGGCGCCGTCCGCGCGTGTAGATAGAAGAGGCCTGCCGCGATTCCCCCCACAATGGAAACGGAGCGCCCTCCCATGGCCTTCTGGAAGGACTTCATCAAGACGGAGCTGATCGACATCGTCGAATGGCTGGACGACAGCAGTGACACGCTGGTCCATCGCTTCGTCCGCCACGAGAACGAGATCAAGAACGGCGCGCAGCTCATCGTCCGCCCCGGCCAGGCCGCGGTGTTCGTGGACCAGGGCCGCATCGCCGACGTCTTCGCCCCCGGCCGCTACGACCTGAAGACGGAGAACCTCCCCGTCCTCTCCACCCTGCTCGGGTGGAAGCACGGCTTCGACTCGCCCTTCAAGGCCGAGGTCTACTTCGTCACCGCCCGGCGGATCACCAACCGCAAGTGGGGCACAAAGAATCCGGTGATGATGCGCGACGCCGACTTTGGGCCCGTGCGTCTGCGCGCGTTCGGCTCGTACTCCATCAGGGTGGTGGAACCCGACAAGCTGATCGCCGAGATCGTGGGGACGGACGGCCACTTCACGGTCGACGAGATCGCCGACCAGCTGCGCGACATGGTGACCTCGCGCTTCACGGACGCGCTGGGCGAGGCCAAAATCCCCGCGCTGGACCTGGCCTCCAACTACGACGAGATCGGCGACCGCCTGATCGCGCGCATACAGCCCGAGTTCTCCGCCTACGGGCTGGAGCTCACCAAGCTGCTGGTGGAGAACATCTCGCTTCCGGAAGAGGTGGAGAAGATGCTCGACCGCCGCACCAGCATGGGCGTGCCGGGTGACCTCAACGCCCGCACACAGTTTCAGACGGCGCAGGCGATCGAGAAGGCGGCCGGCAACCCCGGCGGCGCCGCATCGGAGGGGATGGGGATGGGGATGGGCTTCGCCATGGCCAACCGCATGGCGAACTCGCTGGGCGCCGCCCCCGCCGGAGGCCCGCCGCCGCTGCCGGCGCAGACGGCCTTCTTCGTCGCCGTGAACGGCCAGCAGTCGGGCCCGCACGGCCTGGATGCCCTCCGCCGGCAGGTCGCCAGCGGCTCGCTGACGCGCGAAAGCCTGGTGTGGGTGCAGGGGATGCCCGCCTGGACCCCGGCCGGGCAACTCCCGGAGCTGGCCGCCATCTTCGCCGCCTCGCCCCCACCGCTGCCGTAAGTGGGGCGGACAGGCCCCCACCCCGAGGTGGGGCGGGGGAGGGCAAACCCGCAGGTACACGCAGGTCTGCCCCCACGAGGCATCTGTGCGGGATGCGAGGTTGAGGTGGGGGCGAGGGACGGCGTGATGAATCGCGCCCGTACGGATAGGTTCGTCCCACGGAGGGCGCGGAGCAGCGCCGGGCACGGGCGCGATGAATCGCGCCCCTACGAGACGTCCGCGCCGCGCGCGGGGGCGGGGAAGGGGCGGCCGCGTGCCTCGTCGGCCGCCGCGGCGCCGAGATCCGCCCCCTCTCCCGATAACAGAGGGCGGAGCCCTCTGTTATCGGGAGAGGGGGCAGGCGAGTGTGACGAGCCGGGGGTGAGGACTACCGCGCCCGCCCCGCACCCCCCAGGTACGCCGCGAGCACCATCGCCGTCAGCGCCGCGAACGCCAGCTTGAACGCGCGCGGAAGCTCGGAAGGGGAGATGAAGCCCTCGATCATCCCCGCGATCAGCAGGAGGAGCGCGGTGCCGCAGATGAGCGAGACGGCTTCGCGCCCGCGCACCACCAGCGCCTCGCGCCGCGTCATGCGGCCGGGGAGCACCAGCGCCGAGCCCAGCCACAGCCCCGCCCCACCGGCGATGCAGATGGCCGTCAGCTCCACGACGCCGTGCGGCAGGACGAAGGTCCACAGGTGCAGGCTCTGGCCGTGGTTGGCGAAGACGGCGGCCACCGACCCCAGGCTCACCCCGTTCAACACCAGCACCCACACCGTCCCCAGCCCCGCCAGCAGCCCGCCCGCGAACGCCAGAAAGGTCACCTGCACGTTGTTGGAGACGAGCCCGCTGGCCATCGCCGGCATCATCACCTCGGGCACCTCCACGTACCCCTCGCCGCGCGCCTCCTTGGCCGCGGCCTCCTCCGCGCGTGCCATCATCTCGGCCGCCACCAGCTCGCGGGCGCGGGCGGGGTCGCCGCGCACGTAGGCAAAGGACAGGACGGCGGGGAGGTAAAAGAGGACGGAGGCGAGCAGGATCGGCTTCCACAGGCGGCGCACCAGGGCGGGGAAATGGCCCGCGATCCATGCGCGGAACCGCCGCCATGAGCGCGACGGGGCGCGGTAGAGGAGGTTGTGGCCCGCGCCCACGCTGCGCTCCAGCGCGTAGACCAGCTCGGGGGAGCCGCCGTAGGTGCGGGCGCGCGCCAGGTCCGCCGCCACCCCGCGGTACAGCGAGGCGAAGCGCGACACCGTGGCCTCGTCCAGCTTGCGGAGGCCGTCTTTCTGTGCGCCTTCCAGCAGGCGGGCGTACTCGTCCCACTCCGGCCGCTGGCGCCGCACCAGCGCGGTGGCCTGCGCCGAGCCCGAGATGCCGCCCGCGCCGGCCGCGTGGCGCCGCGCCGCCTCGTCCTCGCGGGCGGCGACCAGGAAGTCCTCGGCCGCGAGGAGGGTGCGGCGCGGGTCCTCCGCCAGGGGACGCGCCAGACGCGCCACCAGCGTGCGGGCGAGTTGGCCGCGCACTGCCGGATCCAGGTCGCGCCGCCGCTCCACGAACATGGAGAGCGCGGCGAACTCCTTGTCCGAGAGGCGCGGAGTGCCCTGCGCGGCGGCGGCCGGGGCGGCCTCCTCGGGGATGCGCTGACCGCGGTCGCGCACCACCACCGTCCCCGCCGCCATGTCGCCCAGGCGCTTGGTCTGCGGGTGGAGCGTCATCGCCAGCCCGCCCACGATGCACGACGGTATCGGCTGCACGTCGATGATGCGCATCAGGTTGCGCACGGCGGCCCCTTCCAGCGTCACGGGATAGCCGCCGTCCTGCACCACACGGATCCCCATCCACCGCTTCCCCGGCGTCTGCCCGTCGCGGAGGCCTTCGTACAGGATGAAGTACCCCCACTGGAGCACAAAGAACGCGGCGATGGCGATGGCCAGTCCCATTCCGGAGAACAGGCTACCCGATCCGTCCGCCCAGGCCCAGATCAGGGCTCCGGCCAGGAACACCCCCGCCTGGGCCAGCAGCAGGATGAGGCGGTCGATGAGCAGCGCGGTGAAGCGCGAGCCCAGGTCGGCCAGCTCGTAGCCGATCGCGACGTGCTCGGGTGTCTCGACGTCCACCTGGCGGTCGTGGAGGCGCTGCGCGGTGCTGGCGGCCATGAGGGTGCTGGTGCGGATGGAGCGGGTTGCAGCGGTTCCCTGCGAATCTACCCGCGCTCACGCCCTCGTGCGAGCCCCCGTGCCCCTGAAGTAGATTCAAACAGCGGCGTCGCACGGGGAGCACGGAGGGAACGCCGAGGCACAGAGAACCCCTTCTGTGTTCTTCCCGTACCGTCTGCACCTCTGTGCAAAATGCAGTTCAAGGCCGCGGCCAAAGGAGAATGGAGCGTCGATGGAAGTGCTGCACACGGAGGCGCCGGGGGTGGTGCGGGTGGACCTGCGCTGGATGGGGATGGCGAAGCAGGTGGCCTCGTACCTGGTGTCGGACGGCGGCGAGCTGGCGGTGGTGGACTGCGGCCCGGGGAGCACGCTCGCCACGCTCCTGGACGGCGTGCGCGCGGCCGGTCACGATCCGGCCGCGATCGCGCACCTCCTCCTCACGCACGTGCACCTGGACCACGCGGGTGCGGCGGGCGCGCTCCTCCGCGCCGCGCCCCGTGCCCGCCTGTACGTGCATCCGCGCGGGGCTCGCCACCTCGCGGACCCCTCGCGCCTCCTCACCAGCGCCGCGCGCATCTACGGCGACCGCATGGAAGCGCTGTGGGGGACGATCCTCCCCGTTCCCGAGGAGCGCATGGCCGTGCTCCATGACGGTGACGAGGTGCGCGTGGGGCGGCGGACGCTGCGCGCGCTCGACACGCCGGGCCACGCGGTGCACCACCACGCGTACCACGACCCGGATGCCGGCCTCCTCTTCAGCGGCGACGCCGGGGGCATCCGCCTGGACGGCGCGCCCTACGTGCGCCCGCCCACCCCGCCGCCGGACATCGACGTCCCCGCCTGGCGCCGGAGCATCGCGCGGATGCGGGAGGTGGGCGCACACGCCATCCTCCCCGCGCATTTTGGCGGGGCGGGGGATGTGGCGTGGCACCTGGATGACCTGGAGGCGCGCCTGGCCGGCTGGGATGCCTGGTCCGCCCGCGAGCTCGCGGCGGGCGCGGACCTCGCGTCGCTCACCGAGGCCCTCCGCCGCAAGGCCCACGCCGAGGTCGTGGCCGCCACCGGAAGCGACGAGCTGGCCCGGGCGTACGAGGCCGCCGTGCCCACGGAGATGATGGCGGCTGGGCTCCTGCGGTACCGGCAGGTGCACGGCTGACCAGCGCGAGAAGTCCGGCGCCACCCATCCGGTCCCCGGCGAAGCCGCGTAGAACTTGCATGACACCGCATTCCCGGGCGGTGTTGGCCGCTGCTGCCGCAGATAAGGAGCCGCGGGCGCCCGGGTCGCACCACACCCTCCACCACGGTACCCGATGCTCCTGGCGCCCGACAGCATTCCGCTCTCCGAGGTGATCTCCGCGCTCTCGTCGGCGCTGGACATCACCGAAGGGCAGCCGGAAGGGCACGCGGTGCGGAGCTGCCTGCTGGGGATGCGGGTGGCGTGCGAGATCGGCCTGGGGGCGGAAGAGCGGTCGCACCTCTTCTACGCGCTTCTCCTCAAGGACCTGGGGTGCTCCAGCAACGCGGCCCGCACCTGCGCCCTCTTCGCCGCCGACGACCTCCAGGTAAAGCGCACCTGGAAGACGACCGACTGGTCCAACTCGTGGGAAGCCTTTCTTCACGTAGCCCGCAATGCCGAGCAGAACGGCTCTCCGCTGGCCCGGGCGAGACGGGTGCTCTCCTTCGCCTTCGCCGGGCCCGTGGGCACCGAGCTCGTGCAGACGCGGTGCGAGCGCGGCGCCGACATCGCCAGGATGCTGGAGCTGGCCGAGTCCACGGCCGACGCGATCCGCGCGCTGGACGAGCACTGGGACGGCGGCGGCAAGCCGGATGGAATCCGGGGGAACGACATCCCCCTCCTGGCCCGCATCGCCTCGCTGGCCCAGACCACGGACATCTTCCTCACCGCGTACGGCCAGGAGGCGGCGCTCGCCGTCGCGCGCGAGCGGGCGGGCCGCTGGTTCGATCCGGAGCTGGTGAGGGCGCTGGAGACCACCCGGACGGACACGTCGTTCTGGGCGCGGCTGCACGCGCCCGACCTGCGCGCCGACGTGGCCGCGGTGGAGCCGGCCGACCGGGTGCTGGTGGCCGACGACGCCCGCCTGGACCGCATCGCCGAGGCGTTCGCCCGCGTGATCGACTTCAAGAGCCCCTACACCTTCCGCCACTCGGAAGGGGTGGCCGAGTACGCCGTCGCCACGGCGCGGGTGCTCGGCTTCGCGCCGGGCGAGCTGCGCGACCTGCGGCGCGCGGCTCTCCTCCACGACATCGGCAAGCTGGGAGTCTCCAACTGCATCCTGGACAAGCCGGGGCGCCTGACGGACGCCGAGATGGAGGTGGTGCGCCGCCATCCGCGCTATACGGAGAGTATCCTGGCGCGGGTCGCGCGTTTTCGGGATCTCGCCGTAGTGGCCGGGGGGCACCACGAGCGGATGGACGGGCGGGGCTATCACCGCGGGGTTCCGGCCGGTACCCTTCCCGCCGGCGCCCGCATCCTTGCCGTCGCGGACGTGTGCGAGGCGCTGTCCGCCGCCCGCCCGTACCGCGACGGGCTTCCCATGGACGAGGTCCTGCGCATCATGAGGAACGAGGTGGGGCCGGGCCTCTGCCCGGAAAGCTTCGCCGCGCTGGAGGCGGCCCTCCCTTCCCTCGTACCGGCCGAATGATTTTCCGGCGCGTTCGGGGGGCGCTCCCTTGTCGGCGGCGCCACGCGGTCCCACGGTCCGGCGCCTGTATCCCGTCCCGCTTGCAGGGGAGGGGCGCGCACGGCAAATTCTCGTGCGCACGCGCCTGACCCGGACCGCCCCGCCCGCGCCCGGCGGCCGGGAACAGGTGGCGCGGAAGCCGGGGTAGACACCGCGCGGGCGCGGTGTATTATTATTCGTCCGCTGGATTGGAAATGCGGGGCCTGGAAAATGCCGTGCGGGTAGGGTGGAAGGGAAAATCCATGGGGTGCCGGTGCTTGACAGCCGCGAACACGCCGTGCACCTTTGGAAACCTGAACAGAGACCCCGACTAGCGTCAGCGCGTCCTGAGCCCCGCGGCCTTCGCAGAGTGCCCTTGCGGCGGGTACGAGGCGGAGTTTCGATCTGACGTTCGCTGCGGAGCCGGTCAGAAATCCGAGCGACCGTTCGTTCAGGAAGACAACAGGACCGCGCAAGGTCCTCGGCGCCAGCGGGCGGCGCCACGGCGATCCACACGGAGGGACGGAATGTTCAACAAGCTGGTCGCATCCGGCGGAGCGAAGAAGAGCTTCTGGACGGCCAAGACCGTCGCAGCCTCGGTCGCCCTCCATGGGCTGCTCGTCGCGGGCGCGGTCGCGGCCAACCAGGGGTACGACCCCACCGCCAAGAAGGACGAGGAGCTCGTCGACTTCATGGAGATGGAGGAGAACAAGCCGGAGGAGCCGAAGCCGGAAGAGCCGAAGCCGGAAGAGCCCGAGCCGCCCCCTCCGGAGCCCGAGAAGGCCGCTCCCCCCGTGGTGAAGGGGTTCCAGGAGCTCCAGCCCCCGAAGGAGGCGCCCAAGGACATCCCGGCCGTGGACCCCAACCAGCAGGCGGTCAAGGCCGAGGACTTCACCGGCCAGGGGAAGGCCGGCGGCGTGGCGGAGGGCGTGGAGAAGGGCGTGGCGCAGAGCACGGTGGAGCGCGAGACGCCGCCGGACCAGGGCGTGTACGACATCTCGGCCGTGGAAGTCCGCCCGGAGCTGAGCAACCGCAGCGACGTGGGCCGGGCGCTGGAGCGGAACTACCCGCCGCTGCTGCGTGACGCGGGCGTCGGTGGCACGGTCACCCTCAGCTTCCGCGTGAACGAGGACGGCCGGGTGGACCCCACGAGCATCTCCGTGGTCTCCAGTGACAACGAGCAGTTCTCCGACGCCGCCAAGAAGGTGGTGGAGCGCATGCGCTTCCGCCCGGCCAAGGTGAACGGTCGCGCGGTGAAGGTGCTGGTGTCGCTCCCCGTGACCTTCCAGCCGCAGTCGTGAGCCGCGGCGGGGTCTGAAGATGGAAGCGGCCGGCGCTTGACGGGGGCGGCCGCGGCAGGGCGGAGGAAGGGCGGCGCGGCGCGGGCGGCGCCGCGAACCGAGGTCAACCGGAAACACTCTTAGTGAAGCGCGTCCCGCGCGGAGGAGAAGCCAAGCCAATGTCTTTCTCGATTGCTGAGATCTGGGCCGATACCGGATGGTTGAACCGGGGCATCGTGATCCTGCTCCTGCTCATGAGCGTGCTGTCGCTCTCGGTGGCCGTGGCCAAGTGGCTCCGCTTCCGCAAGATGGCCACCGCCACCCGCGCGTTCGCCCCCGCCTTCTCGCAGGCGCTGGAGCAGGACAACATCGCCGAGGCGCTGGCCACGGCCGACCAGTACCCCAACTCGCACGTGGCCCGCGTGCTCGGCGAGTCGCTGCGCGAGGTGGCCCCGCTGCTGGACGACCCACGCGCCGCCGGCGCCGCCATCAACTCGGCCGAGCGGTCGGTGGAGCGCGAGCAGATCCTGCTGGCCAACGACCTGAAGAGCGGGCTCGGCCTGCTGGCCACCATCGGCGCCACCGCGCCGTTCGTGGGGCTGCTGGGCACCACGCTCGGCATCGTGAACGCCTTTATGGGCATGGCGTCGCAGGGCGGCGGCCTCGAGGCCGTGTCGTCCGGTATCGCCGAGGCGCTCATCGCCACGGCCATCGGCCTGATCGCCGCCATCCCGGCGGTGTGGCTGTACAACTACTTCACCTCCAAGCTGGACACGCTCTTCTCGGAGCTGGCCTACGCCGGCCGTGAGATGATCGACTGGATGATGACCCGCCAGGCCAAGCGCGACCTGGGGATCACCACGCGCAACGCTCCCGCGTACGGAGACTGAGTCATGGCAGGAACCAGGCTGGGCGGCGATGCCGCTTTCGGCGGGTCGGCCGTCCCGAGGGTCGCGGGCGGCGGCTCGGACGTGACGGCCGACATCAACGTCACGCCGATGATCGACGTGATGCTGGTGCTCCTGATCATCTTCATGGTGGTCACCCCCGCGCTCGCCTTCGAGGCCAAGCTCCCGAAGGCGAAGACGGCGGCGCCGGAGAAGGAGGAGCGGGTCACGCTGGGCATCGACAAGCAGGGGAAGTTCTTTGTCGATGACAAGCCCGTTTCCGACGCGGAGCTGGAGAACCGCCTCCGCGAGGCGTACGCCAAGCGTCCGGACGACCACGTCCTGTACCTGAAGGCGGACGACAACTCGAAGTACTCGCGCACGCTCACCGCCATCACGGCGGCCAGCAACGCGGGGGTGCGGCGGATCGGCGCGATCACGGAGATGCCCAAGGGCGCTCCCATTGCCAAGTAAGGAGGGTCTACCATGGGAATGGGAGTAGGCGGTTCCAAGGGCGGCGCCATGAACGAGATCAACATGACGCCGATGATCGACGTGCTCCTGGTGCTGCTCATCATCTTCATGGTGGTGCAGCAGGGCCTTCAGCGCGGCGTGTCGGTGCAGATCCCCCCCCCGCCGGAGCAGAACCAGGTGGCGCAGCAGCCGCCTGACGACCAGCAGATCGTGCTGGAGGTGAAGCCGGGCCCGGTGTTCGCCATCAACCAGCAGCCGGTGGAGGCGGCGGCGCTGGAGGGGCGGCTGCGGGAGATCTTCGCGCAGCGCAACCGCAAGGTGATCTTCGTCAAGGGCGAGGACGACCTGACCTACAAGGACGTGATCCGGGCGGTGGACGCTTCGCGCGCGGCGGGGATCACCATCGTGGGCCTGGTGCCCCGCCCGACGGTGGGTCCGGCGACGGTCACCCCGGCGCCGGGGCAGTAAGAACGGAAGGACAGAGTCTCCATGGAACCGGCCGCCTCGCGCGGCCGGTTCTGTCTCCGCCCCGTTCCTCTCCACGCGGAGGTGTCGTCATGGCCATGACCACGGGCAGGCGCGGCGGGCACGTCTCGGCGATCAACATGACGCCGATGATCGACGTGCTCCTGGTGCTGCTCATCATCTTCATG
>JAUJMI010000071.1 GCA_030446945.1 Longimicrobium sp.
CCCCGAGTCCGCGCAGGCGGACTTTGTGCTGTTGTTGCCGCGAGTTCACTCGCCCCAGCAACCCCGGGCAACGCCGCCTCACTCCCGAATACCCCGCGTCCCACCCCACACCTCCCGACCGGCACATCACCGCCACCGCCGCTCCCGCGCGTCCGAGCCGAGGCCGATCAGCGCCGCGCCGGCCGCGACGCGACGACGGATTCGGCGGGGCCGCCGCAGGTGGTGCAGCGGTCGTGGGAGCCTTCTTCCCAGCGGCCGCAGGCGGCGCACAGGGTGACCAGGCGGCCCTCATCTTCGGTGGCGGCGGGGAGGAGGAAGGCGGTGCCGTCCTCGCCCACGGCTCGGAGGGAAGGGCCGCTGTAGAAGTGCGCCAGGAGGTCGCGCACGTCCACTTCGGCGGCATCGGTGACCACGTCCTCGCGCGTGACGGCGGTGCGGTTGCGGAAGCGGGCGCGCTCCGCCGTCCAGGTGCGCTCCACCTGCGGCTCGTGCTCCATCCTGAGCGTGAGGCCGCGCGACTCCAGCGTGTACGTGACCGAGAGCCGCCGCCGGAGCCGCTCGGCCGCGCGCTCCACCTCGCGGCCGGGGGCGAGCTGGCGGCGGTTGGCGGGGTGGATCGACGGGTCGCAGAAGATCGTGGAGCGGGCGTGCGACCAGAGGGGCGTCTTCAGGTCGCCGACATCCGTCTCGACGACGGCGGTGTAGTCGAAGGGGCGGTCCACCGGCCCAATCTCGATGCGCGCTCCCTGCACTCCCGGCGCGTCCTGGAGCGCGTCAAAGAGGGCGCCGGCCAGCAGCTCACGGCGCTCCGCGGCGGTGAGCGGGCACCAGAGATCGGGATCCAGGAGCTCGGGATACGACATCGTTGATCGGGGACGAATGCGCGTTGCTTGGATCGAAGCGCGCAAATGTATCCCGCGTGCCGATTTCCCGCCAACCGGGCGAATGCGTCGGAAGGGGGCGGCGCGGGCACGCGACTCGGGCAGCCACAGGGGGCTGCCCCCACGGGTTTCCTGCGCGTGGCGCGACGGTCGAGGCGGGGAGAGGGCGGGCGCGATGAAGCGCGTCCCCTACGATGGATCTGCGGGCGTGACCCGGCGCAGCACCCGCTCCGCCGCGTCCAGCCCCGCCGCGACGGCGCCCTCGACGTTGGGGGCGTACAGGTAGTCGCCGGCGAGGGCGATGGGGCCCTCGTGCTCGAGGGCGCCGCCGCGGGCGGCGCGGAGATGGGCGAGGTAGCCGGGGTAGAAGAGCGTCCAGCCGTGCTCCCACGGGTAGACGCGGACGTCGCGCACGGTGCGGCCCAGGCCCGGCAGCGCGCCCTCCAGCTCGGGGAGGACGGCGCGGAGGGCGTCTTCGGGGGATGCGCCGAGGAGCGCCTCGCCGGCGGCGGGGGTGGGGATCACGAGGAGGAGCCCGCGCCCGGCCGGCACCACGTCCGCGCCCTTGTTCTCCTCCGCGCAGGCGGCGGCGACCACGCGCGTCTCGCCGCGGGGGAAGGAGAGGCCGAAGAAGCGCCCCGGCACCGGCCGGTCCAGGAGGAGCGCGATGGTCGCGGTGGGGCGCACGCGCACGCGCCCCAGCCACTCCGCCGCCCTGGGGAGCGCATCGCCCAGCACACGTAGCGCGACCGGCGCGGGAACGGCAACGACCGCCGCGTCGAAGCGACCGCTCCACCCATCGCCGCTCACCTCCACTCCCCCGTCCGCGCGCGAGGCGGAGTGGACGGCGCGCCCGGTGTGGAGCACTCCCCCGCCCCGCTCCACCGCCGCCGCGACCGCATCGCAGAAGCCGCCCGCGCCGCCGCGCATGGCGAGCACCTGCAGGGTGAGCCCCTGCTTCGAGAGGGCATGGTAGAAGCCGGCGCTCGCCTCCTCCGATCCGGTGCCGTACAGCGTGGCGAGGAGGGGATGGACGAGGAGGTCCACGAAGTCGCGCCCCAGCTCGCGCGCGCCCCACGCCGCCGCGGACTCGCCGTCCAGACCGATGTCGGCGGCGCGCTCCAGGGCGTCGAGATCGAGCGAGGGGCCGTGGCGCTGGAGGAAGGGGAGGTACTGCGCGCCCAGCCGCAGCTTCAGCGCGACCGGGAGCGCCCCCGATGCGAGCATGCTGGTGGGCGAGCCGTATACCACCTCGTGCGCGCGCCCCTTCCTCCAGAGCGCGTCCCGCCCCGGGGCGCGCACCATCCGCTCCCCCGCCCCCACGTCCGCGAGCACGCCGAGGACGCGCCGGTAGAGGGTGCCGAAAAGCTGCGCCCCGGTATCGATGCGGTACCCCTCCATCACCTCCGTGCGCGTGCGGCCCCCGATGCGCCCCTCCGCCTCGAAGAGCTCGACCGTCGCTCCGCCGCGCACCAGCCGCAGCGCCGCACACACCCCCGCCGGCCCTCCGCCGACCACGGCAATCTTCATCGTCCTCAAGCCACGTGTGAAAGTGCGTGAGTGCGTGAGTGCGCCTGGATGCAGAAACACACTGACGCACTAACGCACTTCCTATGCACACTTGCTCCGTTCGGACGCACGATCCATATTGCTAAGATCTTACCACCACACCTCCCAACGCGAACTCTGATGAAACGCAGAGACTTCCTCGTGCAGGGCACCGCGCTGGCCGCGGGGCTCACCGCGGGATCGGCCCTGGTACCAGGGCTGGCCGCCGGGCATGCGCCGGTGCTGGAGATGGACGATCCGCAGGTAAAGGAGCTGGCGATGCGCGCGGTGGACGCCGCACGCCGCGCCGGGGCCAGCTACGCGGACGTGCGCATCTCCCGCAACCGGCAGCAGGCGGTGGGCACCCGCGAGCGCCAGATCACCTTCTTCAACGACGGCGAGACCTTTGGGTTCGGCGTGCGCGTGCTGGCCGCTGGCTCGTGGGGCTTCGCCGCCTCGCGCGACCTGACCGCCGACGAGGTGGACCGCGTCGCCCGCCAGGCCGTGTCGCAGGCGCGCGCCAGCGCCGCCGCCCAGCGCCGCCCGGTGGAGCTGGCCCCCGCGCAGCGGCACCCGAACGCCACCTGGACCTCGCCGGTGCAGACGGACCCGTTCACCGTCCCCATCGAGGAGAAGGTGGCGCTGCTGCTGGCCGCCAACGAGGCCGCGCTCAAGGTGCAGGGCGCCCGCTTCGTGAACTCGTCGATGTTCTTCCTCAAGGAAGAGAAGACGTTCGCCAACACCGACGGCTCGTACATCGCGCAGACGATCTTCCGGTCGTTCCCGCAGCTGAACGTCACGGCGGTGTCGTCGGACATGTCGGACTTCCAGAGCCGGCGCTCCAGCGACATCGCGCCGATGGGGCTGGGCTACGAGCACGTGCGCAACTCTCGCCTGGTGGAGAATGCGCCGCGCTGGGCCGAGGACGCGGTCAAGAAGCTCACGGCCAAGGCGGTGCAGCCGGGTCGCTACGACCTGGTGCTCCTCCCCACGCACCTCTGGCTGACCATCCACGAGTCGATCGCGCACCCCACGGAGCTGGACCGCATCATGGGGTACGAGGCCAACTACGCCGGCACCTCGTTCATCTACCCGATCCGCGATTTCCTGGGCAGGTTCCGCTACGGGCCGGAGTTCATGAACGTGCAGGGGGAGCGCTCCACGCCGGGCGGGCTCTCGACGGTGGCGTACGATGACGAGGGGGTGCGGCCGGACGAGTACCTGATCGTCAAGAACGGCGTCCTCAACGACCTGCAGACGACGCGCGAGCAGGCGCCGCTGCTGGCCGATTGGTACCGCCAGCAGGGGAAGCCGGTGCGCAGCCACGGCAACTCGTACGCGCAGAGCTGGGCGGACGTGCAGTTCCAGCGCATGCCCAACATCAACCTGCTGCCGGACACCTCCAAGGATACCTCGGTGGAGGAGCTGGTGTCGGGGATCCAGGACGGCATCCTGATCGACGGGGACGGCTCGTTCTCCATCGACCAGCAGCGCTACAACGCGCAGTTCGGCGGACAGACCTTCCAGGAGATCAAGAACGGGAAGATTGTGGGCCCGCTCAAGGACGTGGCGTACCAGATGAGGACCCCCGAGTTCTGGAACGGGATGGACGCCATCGGCGGGCGCAGCACCTACTTCATGGGCGGCGCCTTCAACGACGGCAAGGGGCAGCCCTCGCAGTCCAACGCCGTCTCGCACGGCTCCCCCGCGGCACGGTTCCGCAAGGTCAACGTGATCAACACCGGACGGAAGGCCTAAGCCATGGCGCAGCAGAGCAAATACTTCTCGCGCGAAGAGACGCAGCGTCTGGCGCAGCGGGCGCTGGGCTTCTCCACGGCCGACGAGGCGCGCGTCAACATCCAGAGCGGGGTGCGCGGCAACACCCGATTCGCCGTGAACCAGATCTCCACCGGCGGCGACGTCTACGACGCCACGCTGACCTTCACCAGCGCCTTCGGGAAAAAGGTGGCCAGCGCCACCACCAACCGCTTCGACGACGAGTCGCTGCGCCAGGTGGTGCAGACCAGCGAGCGGCTGGCGCGCCTGGTGCCCGAGGACCCGGAGTACCTGGGCGAGCTGGGGCCGCAGCAGTACCCGAACGCCACCCCGTTCTTCCAGTCGACCGCGAACCTGACCCCCGAGTCGCGCGCCGCGGCGGTCAACGCGATCACGCGTCCGGCGGCGGCGCGCAACCTGGTGGCGACCGGCTTCCTGGACATGGTGGTGGGGTCGCAGGCGGTGGCCACCAAGCGGGGGCTCTTCGCCTACCAGGCCGGCACCGAGACGAACCTGACCACCACCGTGCGTACCCCGGACGGCACGGGATCCGGCTGGGCGGGGGTGGGGCAGAACGACTGGAGCAAGGTGGACCCGGCGCAGCTCGCGGAGCGCGCCATCCGCAAGGCCGAGCTGTCCAGGAACGCCAAGGCGGTGGAGCCCGGGAAGTGGACGGTGATCCTGGAGCCGACCGCGGTGGCCAACCTGGTGCAGCTGATGGCCTTCGCCATGGACGCGCGCTCGGCGGACGAGGGGCGCTCCTTCTTCTCCAAGGCGGGCGGTGGCAACAAGATCGGGGAGAAGTTCCTGGACCCGCGCGTTTCCATCTACTCGGACCCGTCGGACCCGCAGATCTTCAGCTCGGCGTTCAGCGGCCAGGGGCTCCCCAACCGCCGCATGCAGTGGGTGGAGAACGGCGTCCTGCGCAACCTGCAGTACAGCCGGTTCTGGGCGCAGAAGCAGGGGCGCGAGCCGACGGGATTCGCGGACGGCTTCTACATGTCGGGCGGCAACGCGACCATCGACCAGATGATCGCCTCCACGGAGCGCGGGCTGCTGGTGACGCGCCTGTGGTACATCCGCCCGGTGGACCCGCGCACGATCCTGTACACGGGCCTCACCCGCGACGGCACCTTTCTGGTCGAGAACGGCCGGATCACCAGCGCGGTCAAGAACCTGCGCTGGAACGAGTCGCCGATCTTCATGCTCAACAACATCGAGGCGATGTCCGCCCCGGTGCGCGTGAGCGCCTCCGAGTCGGGCGAGGCCGGCTCCGCTGTGACCGTCCCCGCCATCAAGGCCCGCGACTTCACCTTCACGTCGCTCTCCGACGCGGTGTAGCCTGCGGTGAGAAAATCCAACGGGGCACCCGGCATCGCGCCGGGTGCCCCGTTTTTTAGCCTCACGCGGAGACGCGGAGAAAAGGAACGGCAACAGCCTCACACAGAAGCCACAGACGGAACTGCGAGCCACAGAGAACCACTTTCTGAACGGAGCGCCTCACTCCAACCCTGCCTTACCCCAAGCTTCGGCGCGGAGTGAAGGAAGCGGGCTCCGCCGCGCATGGCGATGCAGTTCCTCCGCGTCTCCGCGTGAGACCCGTGGCTTGGCTATACCGTCCCCCGCTCCTTCGCTTCGAGCGCGTCGAACTCGGTCACGAGCTCCGCGTCGCTGACGTTGTCCTGCGCGCCGGGAGCGGCGGCGGCCGGGTCGCCGGTGCCGAGCTGGAGGGCGGCGGGGTGGCCGTTGGAGAGCGCCGGAGCCGGCGCGGAAGCCGCCGGCGCGGACGGGAGAAGGCCCATCTGCTGCTTCATCTCCAGGAGCTTGAAGTCCACGCTGTCGCCCCCCGCGGCCTGCAGCGCCTTGAACTCGCGCTCCAGCGAGTCGCCGCTCAGCTCGTCGCTCACCGCCGCGGCGGCCAAAGCCTGGCGCTCGTTGTCCTCGATCTTCGCCGCCATCCGGTCGAAGGCGTCGAATGCCGACGCGTCCGAAAGGCCGGACATCGTCTCGTGGATGCGCTTCTGCGCCTCGGCGCGCTTCTGCTGCGCGATGAGGAGGTTCTTCTTGCGCGTCGCCTCCTGGATCTTGTCGCTCAGCTGCCGCAGCGCGTCGCGCAGGCGCTGGGTGTCCGCCTCGTGCTTCTCCCAGGTGTCGTAGTACGACTGCGCGCGCGAGGCGTGCTCCTGGTGGCGCATGAGGGCCTGGCGGGCCAGGTCGTCACGGTCCTGCCGCACGGCGAGCATGGCGCGCTGCTCCCACTCCTGCGCCTGCTTCTGCTCGTCCTCCACCTGCTTCTTGAGCTTCGCCGCGTCGGCCATCGCATGGGCAACCTCCTGCCTCGCTCGCGCGAGCTGGTTGCGCATGTCGTCGATGACCTGGTTCAGCATCTTTTCCGGGTTTTCGGCCCGGGCGATCAGGTCGTTCATGTTCGACCGGATCAGCATGGACAGCTTATCGAAGAGTCCCATTGGGCATCAGTCGGTTCGGGGCGGTCAGCAGTCGCGGTACGGCGCGAGCTGCTCCAGGTGCGAGGCCATCGCCATCTGGAACGAGTCGATCACCGCCTGGATTTCGTTCTGGTCGAGGTTCTCCAGCTCCAGCGTCTCGGTGAGGACGACGTCCTCCTCCTCCAGGCCATACGCCGCGTGCACCAGGTCCGTCGCGTTGAAGCGGAGGAGCTTCTTGTAGAGCTCGGCGCAGCGGGGCTGGTCGTTGGGCACGTCCATCACCTTGAGGCGAAAGACCAGCACCGGCGGCGAGTGGTGGATCACCAGCGAAGGCCCGCCTTCCGCGTGGGCCACCCACATCCCGTCCTGCACCTCCTCGTGGGTCAGCTCGGAGTTGAGCAGGTACCGCTCCACATCCTCTCGCGTCACCATCAGGCCGTCTCCTCGTTGGGCGGTCCGGGGGGAAGCTCCGGGGCCGGGCGGGTCTCGCCGCTGGCCAGGAGCCGCATCATGAACTGCTGCTCGTCGCTCAGGCGCACCACCTGGGCGCTCAGCTCGTCCACCTCGCCCCGAAGCCGCGCGATCTCGGCCTCGTAGTGCGGCGCGAGCGCCGGGCCGGCGGTGGACCAGCCGTGTACCCAGCGTGCCACCATTGCGAGCACGACGATGAAGATGAGTACGCTGAACATGGTATGCGCCTACGCCGCCCGGCGGGAAGGAGTTTCAGCGGCCCCCGTGGCTCCCGGCCTCCGCCCTGGGCCGCAGCTGCACCAGCTTCCGCGCCGAGGGGGTGGTGGCGAGCCCCCCTTCCGCCGTCTCGCGGAAGGCGCGGGGCATGCGGCGCCCCACGTCGCCCATCACGTCGATCACCTCGTCGGCGGACACGGGGAAGTCGAGCCCGGCCAGCGCCATCTCCGCCCCGGCGATGGCCTGCATGGCGGCGGAGGCGTTGCGGTAGATGCAGGGGATCTCCACCAGCCCGCCGATCGGGTCGCAGATCAGCCCCAGCATCCCCTGCAGGGTGAGCGCGACGGCGGTGGAGATCTGTTCGTGCGTGCCGCCGTGCAGGTACGACACGGCCGCGCTGGACATGGCCGCCGCGGTCCCCGTCTCCGCCTGGCAGCCACCCTCCGCGCCGGCCAGCGACGCGCGGTGGGCGATGACGCCGCCCACGCCGCCGGCCACCAGCATGGCGTCGATCAGCCGCTCCTCGCCCAGCTCCTGGAACTCGTCCATGCTGATGAGCACGGCGGGGAGCACCCCCGCGGCGCCGGCGGTGGGCGCGGCCACGATCAGCCCCATCGCCGCGTTGACCTCCAGCGTGGAGATCGCGCGGGCGAGCGTCTCGGTGACGCGGGGCCCCAGCAGCCGCGGACCGCCCTCCATCAGCCGCCGCGCGCGCCCGCCGGTGAGGCCGCTGGCGGAGCGCACCTCGCCCCTGAGCCCCTCGTCGATGGCGCCGCGCATCACCCGCAGCGTCCTGGCGATCCGCCCGCGGATCTCCTCCAGCGTCCTGCCGCTCTCGGCCGACTCGGTGTCGAGCACCACCTGGGCGAGGGTGCGGCCGGTCTCGTCGGCCTCGCGGATCAGGGATTCGATGGACTTGTGCATGGGGGACGGCAGGGAATAGGGAATAGGGAATAGGTAACTGCTTGCAACTACGGGACCTCCGGACGGCGAGGAGTCCCGGCCACCGCTGTCATCCCCCTATTCCCTATTCCCTGATCCCTAAGAAATTTTCGGTATCGCCCGCGCCCAGCGCAGCCACGGGAACGAGCGGATGGCGCCGAGCGTGGCCTCGCCCACCGGCTCGTCCGCTTCGATGGTCATCAGCGCGTCCTTGTGGCGGCCGGTGCGGTCCACGCGCATGGTGGCCAGGTTGATGTGGTGGCCGGCGAGCACCGTGGCCACGGCGGCGATGGTGCCGGGCTCGTCGTGTGCCAGGAGGACGAGGGTGTGGTAGTCGCCGCCTAGGGAGACGGGGAAACCGTCGATCTCGGTGACTTCCACGCGGCCGCCGCCCAGCGATGCGCCGCGCAGCTGCACCGTCTCGCCGTCGCGTTCCACGCAGAAGACGGCGGTGTTGGGGTGCGCGTCGTCGCCCAGGTCGATGGGCTCGAAGCTCCACTCCATCCCCGCCCCGGCGCCTTCTTCGTACGCCTGGCGCAGGCGCAGGTCGTCGGGGGCGAGCCCGGCCAGGCCGCCCACGATGGCGCGCTGCGTTCCGTGCCCCTCGCCGGTGGCGGCAAAGGAGCCGTGGAGCTGGATCTGCGCCCGTTGCGGGGTGCCGCCCAGGATGGCGCGCGCCAGCAGCCCCAGCCGGCACGCGCCGGCGGTGTGCGACGAGGACGGGCCGACCATGGTGGGCCCCAGGATGTCGAAGAGAGAGACCATGCGCCCAATCTACGGTGCACGCGGCGGACGGGCCACCGTCGCGCATGCGGCGAGCGCCGCGCTCTGCGCGCGGCGCTCGTGGCGGCTCACTCCTCCCCGTCGGGGAGGCGGATGGCGGAGAGCTTCCAATCGGCCAATCCCTCGCGGCGCATCACCAGCGCCATCCGCTCCCTGCCGTCGTCGCGGTCGCGGAAGTGGAGGACGAAAGTGTCCACCCCCTCGTACCCGCGCGTCACCTCCACGGCGCGCGCCGCCTTCTCGGCGCGCTCGCGCCCCCCGATTGACGGCCGCTCGCCGCGTACGACCGCCGCGATGCCGCCCGGCGTCACGAACGAGTCCACCAGGGGGTCCACCACCATCCCCGCGAGCGCGGCCCCGAAGCGGGCGAACGGGTCGTCATCCGCCTCCTTGTCGATCCGCCCGGCCAACGCCTGGCGCACCTCTTCCTTCACGCTCGCGCGCACGGAGGGGAAGTCCACCAGCTGCGCCAGCGCTTCGCGGTCGCCCGCCTCGGCCGCTTCCTGGAGGCGCTTGGCCGCAAGGTGCGGCGTGAAGTAAAGCCATACCGCCGCGGCGCACAGCGCCAGCACGGCAAAGGGGCGGAAGTAGCTGCTCTTGCGCATGGAGGGGCGGGAGGCGGCGGAGAGCGGGGCAAAACAATGCCCCGCATGCACTTGGACCGGGAAAGATAACGAGTCTCGCCCGGATCCGGACACCGGGAGCTATGGACGTCCGGTGCTGGTTTCTCCTGGCGGCGCGGGAAGCACGACCGTGAGCGGAATCTGCACCAGCACCTTCACGGGGTAGCCCTCGAGCAGCGCGGGAGAGAATCGCATCTTCTTCGCGATCTCCAGCATCTCGCGATTGATCTCAGGGTCGGCGGATCTGCGCACCAGGTAGGGTGCGAGGGGTATCCCGTGCCCATCGACCGCCGCTGCTACCTCGGCCGTGTAGCTGCCGCCACCGAGGTAAGGCGCCCGGAGCACCAGTCGTTGCGCGAGCGCATCCAGCTCACGCGCCATCTGCGCGGTGTTCTGGAGTCTCGGGCGCGCTTCTACGGCCGCGTCGATCACCGCGATCCGGGGCGTGGCGCCACTCACCAGCCAGACGATCTCAGACGCCCCCTTCCGCGCGGAAAGCCGCGGAGCGACGTGCTGGCGCAGCAGCGCGGCGATCGTGCCGCCCCACTCCGCGGGCATCACGAACTTCGAGATCGGCTCCACCGTGGCCAGCGTACCCGTGCTGTCGTACAGCACGCTGAACAGCGGCTTCAGGGTGAGCTCGGGAGGCACGGGCGGCGCGGTGAGCAGCGCCTGGTGAAGCGCCGCCGAGTCGATGAACGCCGACACGGGCAGATTCGGCTCGGGCACTTTGGACCGTTTTGCCGGACCGGCGGGCGCCGTCGCGCACGCCCCCAGCACGGCGAGGATCGCCAGGAACGACAGAGCTCGGAACATCGGGTTACCCATCAGTCGAAAGTTTCTCGCGGGGGAGGGCATCCGCGAACTCGCGCAGGGCGCGCCAGTAGCTTTCGCCGGCCACCATCTGCAGGTCGTTGTGGCCGGCGCCCTCCACCCAGAAGTGCTGCTTGGGCGGATTCGCCCGCTCCAGCAGCCGCGCGCCGTGCCAGAACGGGATGACCTCGTCGCGCGTGCCGTGGATCACCAGCACCGGCGAGCGTATGTCCCGCAGCCTCCGCTCCGTGCCGAAGCGGTCGAAGGGGAAGATGCGGCGCGGGACGGCCACGCGGAAGGCGCTGACGAAGGTGCTCTCCAGGATCAGCCCCGCGGCCGGCCGCCGGCTTGCCAGCTCCGAGGCGATCCCGCCGCCCAGCGACCTCCCGTGCAGGATCACTCGCTCCGGCGGCACGCCCAGCGTGCCGGTCAGGTGCTCGTACGCGGCGGCGAGATCGTGGTACGCGCTGCGCTCGGTGGGCACGCGGCGCCCACTGAGCCCGTATCCGCGGTAGTCGTACGCCAGCACCGAGAACCCCGCATCGCGCAGATCGGGCAGGAAGTAGCGCAGGTCGCCCAGGTCTTCGGCGTTGCCGTGGCTGAACAGGATGGTGTACCGAGCCCGCGGGTTGGGAAGCCACACCACCGCGATGGAGTCGCCGTCGCCCACCGGCACGAGCGTGGCGCCGGCCGGCGCGGTGTACCGCGGCGTCTGCGGCTGAAAGATCATCCGCTCCGCGTACCACCACACCAGCGCCCCCAGCAGGAGATAAACCCCCACGAGGACGCCCGCCATGTACAGCAGCACCGCCCCCCACCCCGGCACCGCCACCCCCTCAGCGCGCCGCCGGGCGTGCATACGCCGGAGCGCGTCGTGTGATCAAGACCCTCCCCGCCATCAGGTTACGCATGCTGTCGCCCGGGCCGGAACGAGTGGAGCTCGGCGCGAGGATCGGCACTTGACCTTCGCCCCTCGTAACGCGCATCAGATCCTTCTCTCCGCGCCGACAATCGCAGACCGGGGAAGGTGCGCAGAGGCGCGCCGCAC
>JAUJMI010000439.1 GCA_030446945.1 Longimicrobium sp.
TACATCGAGACGTACGGCTGCCAGATGAACACCGCCGATTCCGAGCTGATGCACGGGATCCTGGCGGAGAGCGGCTACGTCGCGACCGACTCGGCGGAAGACGCCGACGTCATCCTGGTGAACACCTGCGCCATCCGCGACCACGCGGAGAAGCGCGTCATCGGGCGCGTGGGCCAGCTCCAGGAACAGCGGCGGCGCGGCGCGCTCGTGGGCGTCACCGGGTGCATGGCGCAGCGCATGGGCGAGTCGCTCCTGGGCCGCGCCGGCGGGGTGGACCTGGTGATGGGCCCCGACGCCTACCGCCAGCTTCCCGAAAAGCTGGCCGCGCTCGGCGCTCTGGAGTCGAAGCCCACCCTGCTCACCCTGCCGCAGATGACCCCCGCGCCGGCGCGGGGTGGGCTCACGGTGCTGGGCTTCGACCCCCACGAGAACTACGAGGGGATCGCCGCCAGGCGCGCCTCCGCCGTCTCCGCGTGGGTGCCGATCCAGCGCGGGTGCAACTACCGCTGCACCTACTGCATCGTCCCCTACGTGCGCGGCGACGAGAAGAACCGCGACCCGCGCGCCATCCTCGACGAGGTGCGCGCGCTTGCGGAGCAGGGCGTTCCCGAGGTCGTGCTCCTGGGCCAGACGGTGAACTCGTACGAGCACGGCGACTGGAACTTCCCGCGCCTGTTGAGAGAGGTCGCGCGTACCGACGGCATCCGCCGCGTCCGCTTCACCTCGCCGCACCCCAACGACTTCACCCGCGAGCTGGTGGAGGTGATGGCCACCGAGCCCGAGGTGTGCGAGCAGCTCCACCTGCCGGTGCAGAGCGGGAGCAACCGCACCCTCAAGCGCATGCTCCGCCGCTACACGGTGGAGGAGTACATGGAAAAGGTGGAGTGGGTGCGTGAGGCGATCCCCGGGATCGCGCTCTCCACCGACGTCATCGTCGCCTTCCCCGGCGAGACCGAGGAGGAGTACGAGGAGACGCTCAAGCTGATGCGCGAGGTGCGCTTCGACGAGGCGTACATGTACCGCTACTCCCCGCGCGACGGCACGCCGGCCACCCGCCTCCCCGCGGACCAGTTCGTCCCCGAGGCCGAGGGGCAGGAGCGCCTCCTGAAGCTGATCAACATGCAGCGCCAGACCATGCTCGAGGTGAACCAGAGCTGGGTCGGCCGCACGGTGGAGGTGCTGGTGGAGAAGGAAGGGCGCCGCGGCGGCGTGCAGGGCCGCACCGAGAGCAACAAGACGGTGAATCTGGACGGCACCCCGGACCTGATCGGCAGCTTCGTCGACGTGACCCTGACGAGCACCACCGGCGCCACCTTCAACGCCGAAGCCGCGGTCCCGGTCGGGTAAGTACCGCCGCGCCCCGTACAAAGAGCCGCGCCACCGGACCACGGCGCGGCTCTCGTCGTTCGGTCGGGGACATGTTGCGCGCAGGGCGGCTTCGCACAATACTACACCCTGTAGAGACACCGCACCCGCACCCCGGGTCCCGTGCTGACGGAGCTGCAGCTGGAAATCTTGCGTATCCTGTGGGAACGCGGAGAGGCGACCGTGCCCGAGGTACAGCGGGCGCTCGGAGAGCCGCGCGCGCATACCACCGTCGCAACCCTTCTCTCGCGCCTGGAAGAACGGGGGCTGGTGACGCACCGCGCGGAACGGCGCCAGTACCTGTACCGCGCGGCGGTCACCGAGCACGACTTGCGCGAGCTCGCCGTCAACGAGTTCTCGGAGGCAGCCGCGCCGCTCTATGCCGGCGACATGACGGCGATGGTCAGCCATCTGCTCTCCGTCGCGCAGGTCGGCCGCGAGGACCTCGCTCGTCTGCGGGAGCTGATCCGCGGATTGGAGGAGCGGAGCGAGGGAGGGGGGGATGAATGAGATCTCGCTGGCGGGCGCCGCGGACGGAATGCTGGCGTGGCTGTTCACCTATCTCGTCCACAGCACTCTGATCCTGGGCGGGACCGCGCTTCTCTGCAGCCGCGTCGCGATCTCGGTTGCGTTCCGCGATCTGCTGCGGAAGCCGGCGCTCGTGGGAGGGACGTTCACGGCGACCGCGCAGGCGGCTTTCGGCGTGTCGCTGCTCACCGGAGCATGGAGCGTGGCTGCCGGTGCGGAGCGCCTCGCCGGCTGGTTGGCGCCGCCCGCGAAGTGGTGGGCGCGGCGCCCGGTGCCCCGGATGGAGCGGCTTCGCTCGTGGTGCCCCTGCTCGTGGGCTGCTGGCTCGCGGTCGCGGCGGCCAACCTGTTGCACCTCGCGCGGCGGCACTTTCGCTTCCGCGCGCGCCTCGACCGCCGCGCAATGCACGATCCGGCACTCCTGGCCGAGGCGCGCGAGCTCCGATCCGCGCTCACGCCGTCGTTCCCGGTTCGCTTCTCGGTTTCGGCCGGGTACCCTTCTCCGCTCGCGCTGGGAAGGTGTGAGGTGTGCGTGCCGGAATGGTTCGCCGCGCTCGGGCCGCTGGAGCGGCGGAGTATCGTGGTCCACGAGCTGGCGCACCTGGTGCGGCGCGATCCGCTCTGGCAGACGGCCGCGCTGTTGGTCGCGCGGGTGCTCTTCTTTCAACCGCTGAACGAACTCGCGCGGCGGCGGATGACCGACGTCGCCGAGTACGCGTGCGACGACTGGGCGGTGACGCGCACCGGCACCACCCTGGGAATGCTGCGCTCGGTCGCCGCCGTCGCGGAGCGATTCACCGGCCCCGCCGCCCCGCCGGTGGGTGGCACCGCGATGGCGGGTGACGCTTCGCCGCTTCTGGCGCGCGCGGAGCGCCTGGCGCGGGGACAATGCGAGCCGCCGCGGCGCCCCACGGCGGCGGAGGCCACGCTGGCCTGTGCGTTTCTGGCGGCGGTATCGCTGACGGCGCCCGCTTGTTCCTTACTCGGCACCACGGAGGCTCCGGACCGCGGCGCGGCTCCTGCGGCAATCGCGCTGCCAGCGGAGCGAATCGCGGTTTTGCGGGTCAGGAGGGGCGCCGGTGGCGCACCCGTCCCGGATGGCGTGACGACCGGCGCGCAGGGGGCCGTTTACGTCGTACGGCTGAACGAAGCTGAGTCGCAACCGCGCCTGCTTTCCCCCGCCGACGCGCAGGACGTGATGAGCCTTCTGCGCGAGCTGCGACGCACGGGGACCGGCGACGCGCGAGTGCTCGCCCGTATCAGGGACGCGACACGCATACGGGACGCCGCCTCTACCGCGCCTCGCTAGCGACTCCCCTACACGACCGGCGTCGGTTCCGCCACCCGGGCACCGTGCGCGGCCCCTTGCACTGACCTACTACG
>JAUJMI010000440.1 GCA_030446945.1 Longimicrobium sp.
CGCCCGGCATGCACGGGGCCTTGGCATCGAACATTGGATGGTACGGTGCTCACGGGAAACCCGGTCTCCTTCGTCCCGCGCCACACGGCGGTGCGGAGGAGAGAGCGGAGCAGCGCTTCGCCCAGGAAGTGATCGATGGCGCCCCGCTCCCGATGCCGCGGCTCGCGAGCCCACTTTAGTGGGCTTCCCGTGATTCCCGCGGGGGCTTCAGCCCCGGGTTGATGCGGCGCCGGCCCCGCCCCGGGCGCCGGGCCCCCGCACCCATCTCGCCCCCCGGAGCGTGCGAAGGCAGACATCCCGCGGTTGTTGCAGCGGTTTCAACCGCCGGGTGGCGCCGGCCGCCGCCCTCCCACCCGCACGGCCCGGCCTTTGCCCAACGCGCCGGCATGATCCCGGACGACGAACCACGCCCGAAGACCCCGCGCGAGGACGCGCCCCCGAGCGCGCCCGCCCGCCGCCCGCCGGTACCGGGGCGGAACACCTGGCTTCCGCTCTTGCTGGTGGTTCTTTCGCTGCTGGGACTGGTGCTCGTGCCGGCGCTCCTCCGCCGGCGGAGCGAGATGCTGCGCCGCGAGATCATCGACGTGGTGGAGCCCGCCCGCCGCGCCGAGGCCGAGCTGGACGAGGCGCTGGCCGTGGAAGTCTCCGCCGGGCGCGGCTACATCATCAACCGCGACCGCGCCTTCCTGGAGCGCAGCGCCCGCGCCGCCGCCAAAGCCGAGCTGGAGCTGGTCCGGCTGGAGGGATACGCGCGCCGCCTGGGTCCCGGGGTGATGGAGCGCGTCGCCGACCTGCGCCGGCACGTGCGCGCCTGGCGCGAGCCCGGCGTGGCCCTCACCCGCGGCGAAGTGCCCCCCGGCCGCTACGCCGCGCTGGTGGGCGTGCAGCAGCACCACTACGAAGCGGCACTCGCGTCGGCCGCGCGCGTGCAGGCGGAGCTGGAGCGGCTCGCGGCGGACCGGCGCGAGCGCATCCGCGGCTACGAGCGGACGGAGCTGGCCAGCAGCGTCATCCTCACCGCGCTCGCCCTGGCCGCGGTCGGCGCCGTCACCGCGCTCACGATGCGCGAGAGGCGGCTCGCGTCCCAGGTGGCGGCGCGCGTGGAGAAGGAGGCCTCGTTGCGCGCCCTCGCGCGCACGCTGAGCGGCGCGCTCTCGGTGCGCGAGATGGTCGAAAAGGTGGCGGAGGAGGCGGTGCGCTCCACCCGCGCGTTCGGGGCGTACGTGGAGCGCGCACAGGCGCACGAGGTGGTGGTGGTCGCCGGCTCGGGAGAGGGCGTCCCCCCGCTGGGCACCACGGCGCCGTACCCGGGGTCGCTCACCGCCGAGATCATCGAGGCGCGCGAGCCCCACCCCCTGGCCGAGGTGGCCAAGATCGGCGAGTCGATGGCGCCCTACCTGGAGAAGTCGTGCGAGCGGTGCACCGGGCTGGTGGTGCCGCTGGCCGACGACGAGGGGGTGCTCGGCGCGCTGATCCTCCTCCGCTCCCCCGGCCAGGGCGCGTTCGGCGACGAGGAGGCGGCCCACGCCCGCGCCATGGGCGACCTCCTCTCGGTCGCCTTCCGCCGCGCGCTGGTGATGGAGGAGGAGCGCCGCGCCCGCGCCGAGGCGGAGACGGCGGTGCGCACGCGCGACGAGATGCTCTCCATCGTCTCGCACGACCTGCGCAACCCGCTCCACACCGTGGGGATGAGCTCGTCCTTCCTCCTCGACGTCCTCCCCGCCGGCGACGGCGGGGAGATGGTGCGCAAGCAGCTCGCGATCATCAAGCGCTCCACCGACAGCATGAACCGGATGATCGAGGACCTGCTGGACATCACGCGCATCGAGACGGGTCGGCTGGCGGTGGATTGCTCGGCGGTGGACGTCCCCGGCCTGCTGGACGAGGTGGAGTCGATGATGCGCCCGCTGGCCGAGCGCGCCGGGCTGCGGCTGGAGTGCCGCGCCTGCGAGCGCCTCCCCAAGCTGTACGCCGACCGCGACCGGCTGGTGCAGGTGTTCAGCAACCTGGTGGGGAACGCCATCAAGTTCACCCCGGAGGGGGGCGCCGTCACGCTGAGCGCGGAGGGGATGAGGGGCGCCGTTTGCTTCCGTGTGGCGGACACCGGCGCGGGGATCCCGGCCGAGCACCTCCCGCGCCTCTTCGACCGCTTCTGGCAGGCCCGCCGCACCGACCGCCGCGGTCTGGGGCTGGGGCTCCCCATCGTGAAGGGGATCGTGGAGGCGCACGGCGGCCACGTGGAGGTGGCGAGCACGCCCGGCGCGGGGAGCACCTTCTCCTTCACCCTCCCCGCCCCGCCCGCCCGTTGACTCGCGGGGTCCCGCGCGGTACCATCGCTTGCATCCACCAACCGGGTCATCCCCATGGAATCACCCCTCCACGATGAAGCCGAAGCGTTCCACCGCGCCCTCGGCGACCTGGTGCGACTCCAGCAGCACCGCTCACGCGACCGCGTGGTCTTCTACGGGATCACCGTGTCCGGCGCGCACGCGCTGGAGGCGCTGGAGCGGCTGGGGCCGATCTCGCTCAATCGCCTGGCCGCCGAGCTGTTCGTGGACAAGAGCACGGCCAGCCGCATCGTGGCGGCGCTAGAGTACCGCGGCTGGGTGACGCGCACCGCCGACCCCGCCGACCGCCGCGCCCTCCACCTGCACCTGACGGACGAGGGCTTCGCGCTCCACGACCAGCTCCGTTCCGACGCGGTGTGGGAGATGCAGGCGGTGCTGGCGGGGACGGACGCGGCGCTCCGCCACAGCACGCTCAACTTCATCCGCGAGCTCGCCCGCACCGCCGCCCTGCACGCGGGCGCCACCGAAGCATCCTGCTGCCAGTAGCCGAACGCGCCAGCTGACGTTCCGGGGCAAAGATCGTAATAGACCTGCTGTTCGTCTTCCGGATGCACGACCCGCCTTTCGTTTCCCACCCCCTCCCGCATAGCTTCCTCCGCTCGACGGGCACCCAGCGCTGCCCCGCTCCTCCCGAACCGCGAGCGCGGCATGCGGCGGCTGGTCCTCTTCGACATCGACGGAACCCTCCTCAGCGCGGACGGCGCGGGGAAGCGGGCACTGCACGACGCGCTGGTGGAGGTGTTCGGCGCCACCGGCCCCATCGACAGCTACTCCTTCGCCGGGCGCACGGACCCGCAGATCGTCCACGCCCTGATGGGCGCCGCCGGGCTCCCGCGCGACGACGTCGAACGCAGCCTTCCCAGCCTCTGGGCCCGCTACGTCGCCAACCTGCGCCGGGAGATGGAGCACGCGGAGG
>JAUJMI010000441.1 GCA_030446945.1 Longimicrobium sp.
CCGGCCACCAGCCGTTGCGCGAGCCGTACGCCCAGGCGTAGCTCGTGGGTGCGGGGGGCGCGGTCTTCGTCGCCCGCGTCAAGTGGTTGTGCTGCTTCCATCTCCAGCGCTAATGCGAGGCGGGCGAGGTCGGTGAAGTTGCGGCCGCGCAGGGCCGCGGCCTCGGGTGCCTCATTCGGGGGAGGTGAGCTCAGCATGCGGAGCGGGGTTCGTGGGGGTGGGGGAAACCGCTCTCCAGGGCCGTCGCTGCGCCATCGGGCCGATAATTGCGTGCCTGAGGAGCAAGCAGCGTGCCGTGGAATGTAGAAGAAGATGATCGTTTGTCCAGCCTGTTCCCATTTCGGGCCCTCACCCCGCTCCTTCCTCGCTGCGTCGCGTTGATGCCTCGTAGGGGCGCGATTCATCGCGCCCGTGCCCCACCCCACCTCCCGCCATCCGCGCCGCGATCCCGCAGGGGTCTGCCCGTCTCCCGGCATGCTCCCGGCCCGCGTCCAGGAGGCGCGTTGCTTGAGCCGGCTTTAGCCGCCTTACCGTAGTTCCATGCCGGGAGCTTCACCCCCCCGGTTTGGGGGTTCACCCCCGGTGATGCCGCCTCGGTGCCCGCCTCCCGCGCCAATCCCGCTCGCCGGAGCCTGCGAAGGCAGGCTTCCCGCCGTTTGTTGCAGCGGTTTCAACCGCCACCACCTCAGCCGTCAAACCCGCCCTCCGCCGCCCTCCCCGCCCTGCTCCACTCCGCCCAATCCCCCGCGAGGTGCCGCACGTCCCGGAAGCCGCGCGCCTTGAGGAGCGAGATGGCGACACCGGCGCGCGCACCGGACTGGCAGTGCACCACCAGCGGCCGGTCGCGCGGGAGCTCGCCGATGCGCTCCGCCAGGCGGCCGAGCGGGAGGTTGCGGCTCCCCGGGATGTGGCCGGCGGCCCACTCGGAGCCGTTGCGCACGTCCACGATCTCCACCGCGCCGGCTGCGCGCAGCTCGTCGGCCTCCGCGGGGTCGGCGTCGGCGAGGGTGGCGGCGGGGCCGTGCTCGGCTGCCCAGGCATCCACCACGTCCGGAGTCGCGTAGCCGCCCGGCGCGTCCAGGCCGATGGCGGCCAGGTCGTGCACCGCCTCGTCCACGCGCGCGTCGTCCACGATCAGGTAGAACGGCCGGTCGTAGGGGAGCACGGAGCCGGCCCAGGTGGCGAAGCTCTTCCCCAGCGGAACGCTCAGCGTGCCGGGGACGTGCCCGCGCGCCCACTCCGCCACCGGGCGCGTGTCCACGACGGTGGCGCCGTCGGCGAGCAGATCGTGCAGGCGGGCGCCGTCGATGCGCGCGGGGCGGGGGACCTCGCCCAGGAGCGGCGGGCCGTCGCGGTTGATCGCCTTCATCCGCGCGAAGTACATCGGCGGCTCCGGCTGCCCCGCGAGCACTTCGGCGGCGAAGGCGTCCTCGTCGAGGTGGCGGAAGGCCCAGTTGAAGCGCTTCTCGTAGCCCAGCGTGGAGGTGGGGATCGCGCTCAGCGCCTTGCCGCACGCCGAGCCCGCGCCATGGCCCGGCCAGAGCTGCACGAAGTCCGGCACCTCGTCCGCGAAGCGGCGCAGCGAGCGGAAGAGGGTGCGCGCGCCCGCCTCCATCGTCCCGGCCTGGCTCGCGGCCCGCTCCAGCAGGTCGGGGCGCCCCACGTCCCCCACGAAGACGAAATCGCCGGTGAGCACCCCCATCGGCGCGTCGGCGCCGCCGTCGGTCACCACGAACGACAGGTGCTCCGGCGTGTGCCCCGGGGTGTGCATCACCCCGATGCGCACGTTCCCCACCGTCAGCTCGTCCCCGTCGTGCAGGAGCTTGGCGCCGTCATCGTAGCCGTAGCTCCAGTCGGCGCCGCCCTCGCCCGAGAGGAGGAGCTGCGCGCCCGTGCGCGCCGCCAGCTCGCGCGCGCCGGAGACGAAGTCGGCGTGGATGTGCGTCTCGGTCACGAGGGTGATGCGGACGCGCTCCTCCTCCGCGGCGCGCAGGTACGGCTCCACGTCGCGCGCGGGGTCCACCACCAGCGCCTGGCCCGAGCAGCCGATCATCCAGCTCGCCTGCGCCAGCTTTTCGTCGTAGAAGCGCCTGAGGATCATGGCCGCCATGCGCGGGTGTGGACGCGAGCGAGTGCACGCGCGCGACAACCTACAAAGAAGAACCCCGTTCCGCGAGGGGTGCGGAGCGGGGCGTGGTTTTTTAGCGCTTCAGGAAGATGGATCCGCCGTGGCTGTCGGGGTCGGGCCACGTCAGCAGGATCGCGAGCCTTTCCAGCGCCGCCCATATCGCCGCGGCGAAGGCGATGCGGAAGTGCCACTCGTAGAAGTGCCCCGTCGCCAGCATGCCGATCGCCATGGTGTAGGCGAGGAAGACCGTGACCTTGGCCGAGTACAGGGGGAGGTCCACGAACCTCCGGAACCGCACCCACGCCACTGCCAGCGTAAAGAGCGCGATCGCCGCCCACCCCAGCAGCGGCGCCGCGTGCTCCTGGAAGAACGCCGGCCGCAGGAGAAAGAGCCACAACACCGTCGCGGTCGCCAGGAGGTGGTCGGCGATTGAGTCGGTGCGGCTCCCGATCTCGGAGGTCTGCCCCAGGTGGCGGGCGAGGGGGCCCGTCGATGAGATCGCTGGTGAACGCGGCGGCCGGCCCGTACCCCAGCGCCCGGTCGCGCCCGTCCAGCGCCAGAATCCAGAGCACCGGGATCGCGGCGAGGCGGAGCCCCGTGAGGAGGTTCGCCGGGGTGCTGAGATAGCCCCGGACCGCGGCCGCCACGCCGCCGCCCCCTCAATGCACCAGCCCCAAATCCCCTCTCCCACGGCGGTTTGTGGGAGAGGGTGGCAGCTGCAAGCTGCCGGGCGAGGGCCCTACCACACCGCCGCCAGCAGCGCCACCGCCGCGACCGCAACGCCGATCCCGGACTTCACCGCCGTGGCGACCACGCGGCCGAGGAAGGCGCCCCAGCCCACGCGCACGGCGCCGCGCCACGCGGGGTTGCGCCAGTCCTTGGAGTTGGTCATCTCCAGCAGCGCCGCGCCCACGAACGACCCCACGAAGGCGCCGATCACGCTGCCGATGACGGGGATCGGCACGCCCAGGATGGCGCCCGCGATACCGCCCAGGATGGCGCCCCACGCCGCGCGCCTGCTGCCGCCGTAGCGCGTGGCGTACTTGCCGCCGAGCGCGAACTCCGCCACCTCCGCCAGGACGGCGAGCACCACCACCAGCACCAGCGTCACCAGCCCGACCTCGCGGAACC
>JAUJMI010000442.1 GCA_030446945.1 Longimicrobium sp.
CGGCCACGCGCCGAGCCCATCGTCGCGCCGCGGGATGCGCGCGAACAGGCGCTGGAGGCGCTGGAGGCGGCTCGCGCTTCCGGGCTGGCGGAGCGCGGGGACGGACGCGGCTTCTATACGCTGGTGGCCGATGCGCTGCGCGGCTTCGCGCACGCCGTACGCCCGCGCTGGAGTCCGGACCTGACCACGACCGAGCTGGAGCGCCGCATGGAGCGCGACGGCGTCCCCCCGCGCGACCTGGGGCCGCTCCGAAGCGTGCTGCACACGGCCGATCTCGCGAAGTTCGCGCGCTTCCCCGTCCCCGCGGACACGGCGCTGCGCGACTGGGAGGAGGCGCGCAGGTGGGTGGAGTCGTTCGGGCGCGATGCGCGCGCGCCCCGCGAGGAGGAGGCGCGGCGGTGAGCTTCGGCTTCGAGCACCCGTGGGCCTTCGCGCTCGTCTTGCTCCTGCCTCTCTGGGGATGGTGGGCGGCCAAGAAGCGCATCCGCCCCGCCGTCACCTTTGCGCGCACGGGCCTCCTGGCGAGCATCGCGCCGCGCGGCGCCCGCGTCTGGTCCTGGCTGCCGTCGGCGATGCGCGCGCTCGCATTCGTCCTCCTCGTGATCGCGCTCTCCGGGCCGCGATCCGGCCGTCGCGTCGTGGAGAGCGAGTCGGAGGGGATCGGGATCGTGGTGGCGATGGACGTGTCGTCGTCGATGCTGGCGGAGGACTTCCGCCCCGTGAACCGGTTGGGCGCGGCCAAGCGGACGCTGGCGAGCTTCGTCCGCGACCGTGAGAGCGACCGCATCGGGCTGGTGACATTCGCGGGCGAGGCGCTCACGATGGTGCCGCTGACCACCGACCACTCGATGCTCCTCACCGTCTTGGAAAGCATGCAGGTGGGGCAGCTGGAGGACGGCACGGCGATCGGGCTGGGGCTGGCGGCGGCGGCCAACCGCCTGCGCCGCATCGAGGGCTCGCGCGTGGTGATCCTGCTGAGCGACGGCGAGAACAACCGAGGCAACGTCAACCCGCGCGACGCCGCCCGCGCCGCGGCCGCGTACGGCATCCGCGTCTTCACCATCGGGGTCGGCTCCAACACCCGCGCCCGCATCCCCATCGCGCGCACGCCGGCGGGGCTGCGCTACGGCTTCCTCCCGGTGAGCATCGACGAGCCGCTGCTCCGAGACATCGCCAGCCTCACCGGGGGGCGCTACTTCCGCGCGACGGACGCGCGCGGGCTGCGGCGCATCTACGAGGTCATCGACCAGCTGGTGAAGAGCCCCGTCCGCGTCCGCCGCACGGTGGAGTACCGCGAGTTGTACCTCCCCTTCCTGCTGGCGGGCGCGGCGCTCTTCCTCCTGGAAGTCCTCTTCCGCGCGACCCGCTGGGGGAGGCTGCCGTGATCCCCGAGCTGACGCTGGCGCATCCGGCGCTGCGGCACCTGATCGCGCTCTTTCCCGCAGTCGCGCTGATCGCGCTGCTCCTGTGGGTGCGCCGCCGCCGTGACGCCGCCGCATCGCTCGGCGACCCCGCGCTGGTGCGCCGTCTGGCGCCCGCGCTGGAGCGGCTTCCGCGGAGACGGGTCGCGATGCTGGTGCTCGCCGCGCTCCTGCTCGGCATCGCCGCCGCGGGGCCGACCTGGGGGCGCGAGCCGATGGCGTCGCCGCGCGCCGCGGACGTGGTGCTGATCCTGGACGCGTCCAACTCCATGCTGGTGGAGGACGTGCGCCCCAACCGCCTGGAGCGCGAGCGGGCGCTCGCGCGCGACTTCCTGAAGCGCGTGCAGGGCGCGCGCGTCGCCATCGTGGTCTTCGCGGGGTCCGGCTACGTAGTCGCGCCGCTCACCCGCGACTACGACGCGCTCGACGCGTACCTGGAAGCGCTCGCCCCGGAGATGGTGCCGCAGGGCGGGACCTCGCTCTCGCACGCCATGCGGCAGGGGGCGGCGCTCCTCTTCGGCGGCGTCGGGGAGGAGGCGCGCGGCGCCCTGGTGCTGATGAGCGACGGCGACGCGCTGGAGGAGGTGCGCGACGTGGAGCTCGCCGCCTCGCTGCTGAGCCGCGCCGGGATCGCGGTGCACGCGGTGGGGATCGGCACCCCGGCGGGCGGGCCGGTTCCCGACGTGGAGCCGGGCTCCGGCCGACGCGTGGGATACAAGCGCGACCTGGACGGCTCCATCGCGCGCTCCGCCCTGGGCGAGCCGCTCCTCCAGCGCGTGGCCGAAGTGACGCGCGGCAGCTACCGGCCGATCGGCGCGGCGTCGGCAGCGGAGCTGGCGGCTGCGGTGAACACCGTGCGGCCCGGCGGTCCGGACTGGACGCAGGTGAGGCCGGGGAACCGCTACGAGTGGTTCCTGGGCGCCGCGCTCGCGCTGCTGGCGCTGGACTCGGTGCTGGAATCGGGGGTGCTGCGGCGCCGCCGGCGTGTGCGCGAGGAGGAGGCGTGGGGGTGATGCGGGCGGCCCTCACCCCCCGGCCCCCTCTCCCGATACCAGGAGAGGGTGCCCCTCTCTTTCTCGCGAGAGGGAGGGAACTCCGTGCGCGGGTGGGGCGGGGTGCGGCCCTTCGGACGTGCGCTCCGCTGCTGCTCCTGCTGGTCGGGGCGTGCGCGGAGACGCCGAACGCGCAGTACCGGCGCGGCGAGGTGCGGCCGGCGGCGGAGGCGTACGCGCGTGCGGTGGAGGGCGGCGATACGTCGCGGGTAGCGCGCTACAACCTGGGGACTGCGCTTCTGCGGCTGAGGAGCTTCGACGAGGCGCGACCGCACCTGGAGGCGGCGCTTCCCGGATCCGAGCGGATGCTCGGGGAGCGGGCGCACTACAACATCGGGAACACGGAGCTGGAGCCCGCCTTCACCGAGTCGACGCAAAGTGAGGAGCGCACCGCGCGCCTGCGCCGGGCCGTCACCCAGTACAAGCGTGCGCTCCTCCTGGACCCCGCGGACCGCGACGCGAAATGGAATCTGGAGCTCGCGCAGCGCCTCCTCGGTGAGCCGCCGCCGAATGATGGTGGCGGGGGCGGTGGCGGGGAGGACAACGCCGGCGGCGGGGGGGAGGACGAGGACGAGGGCGATCCGCAGCCAGCGCCGAGCCCGCCGCAGCCGACGCGCTCCAGCGCCGGCGCCGGCGACCCGAACCTGTCGCGCGGCGAGGCCGAGAGCATCTTATCCGCCGCCGAGCGTGACGAGCGAGACCTTCAGCGCCGCAGGCTGCGCGAGGCGCCGCCGGGCGAGCGCGCGGCGCGGGATTGGTAGGGGCGGCGGAGCAGCGGC
>JAUJMI010000072.1:0-6743 GCA_030446945.1 Longimicrobium sp.
GCCGGCCGCGCACGCCGCGCTCCTGCGGCGACCGAAGGATCTAGCCGGCGAGCAAGAGGACGGCGCGACACGGTGGTCCCCTCGGCGCGCGCAGTAGATCCTTCGCTCCGCGCGGAGATTGGAGAAGGGGAGAGAACGGAGAAGCGCGTCGCTCAGGATGACAAAAATCAGGGTGAACAAAAAAAGAGGCACGGAGTGGCCATCCTCTCCGTGCCTCCCGCCGTTCACCCTCCGCGCCTCCGCGTCTCCGCGTAAGACCCGTCGTTCACAGCCCCGGAACCGCCACGAACTCGAGCTTGAAGTACGGGAACACGGACGGCGCATCCACGCGGTTGTCCGTCTTCGCGCCCACCACACCGATCAGGCGGAACGCGGGGGAGACAGCCAGCTCCAGCACCGGCCCCGCCTGGAACGCGCGGTAGGTGTCGTCCGCGGCGGTACCCTGCGCCACGAGCTCGGCGCCCAGGCTGATCCCGCCGCGCTCGCGGAAGGGCGCGATCTGCTGCATCCCGCGTCCGCGCGTCCAGAAGTACTCGCCGCCCCAGTTGTAGCTCAGGATCAGGTCGGCGCTCCTCCCGCCCTCCGAGCCCCAGTAGTTCCCCTGGAGCGCCGTCACCAGCCCGTCCTCCGCGCCGCCGGGAGCGCCGATCGGCGTCACGTCCTTCCCCTGGACGAAGAGGTAGCCGATGTTGGCCTGCACGGAGCCCGTGGTGAAGCCGTAGCGCAGCTCCACCTGCGGCTGCACCGCGTTCACCGACTCGGTGGTGTTCCCCGCCACCGGGAAAGTAAGGTTGTAGCCCATCACCCCCACGCCCACACCGGGGCCCAGCCCCGTGGTGTGCACCGACGCACCCAGTATGAAGAGCGCGAGGTCCTCGGTGTCCAGCTCGGTCCCGCCGTACACCACCGCCTGCACCTGCGCCGCCGCGGGCACCGACGCGGCAGCGGCCGCCACGGGGATGCAGAGGAGCGAAACCGCCTTTTTCAGCACGTAGGGAATGGCCATCTTCCTCTCCGGAACGGGTGTCTGGCGCGGGGGGACACCCCCGCTCCGCCGCACGCCGATGGCAAATCGCACACCAATGGGCGTCTCGGTCGCCTGCGAAAAAACGGCGCGGCCCACGCCGCGGATCCTGGTACCGGGGACGACGAAGCGGATCAGCGTCCCCGCCGGTACCGGCTCGTCCATCACCAGCCGCGCGCCGCTGGCGCTGATCTCGGCCAGCAGCGCCATCCTCCTCCCCGGCTCCTCGGGCGCGCCGGGGGCCCTGCGCAGCCACACGCGCGCGGGAAGGCGAACCTGCTCGCGCCGCTCGCGCCGCGCGTTGCGCGTCCACTCCGCCGTGCGCGCCAGGAAGGGGCGCGGGCCGCCGTACTGCGCGCGCTCCAGCGGCACCGCGTGCTGGATGCAGTGGAGCTCGATGGCGTCGCGCACCCGCAGCGGCACCCCGTCAAACGCCACGCCGACCCGGTACATCGCCGGGCCGGGCCCCTCCAGCTTCACCTCGTGCACCACCTTCCCGCGCACCGTCACCGAGCCGGTGGTGAGCGGCAGCTTCATCCGCACCTCGCTCCCCGCCGGGAGCCGCTCCGGCATGCGGAAGGCGATCCCCGTGGGGTTCAGGTCCTCGGTTAGCGCGATGCACGCCCGCGGCTTCCCGGTCGCCCCCGCGCGGGTGCGCAGGGTGATGGGGAACTGGTCGCGGAAGCGGTGGTCGCCGCGCTGCTGCCTCACCCGCAGGCTGAGCCCGATGACCGACGCCGCCAGTATGAAGTTGAGTGACGCCCACAGCAGGTTCACCCGGAACGCCGTCGAAGCCCACCCCTCCACCCCGTACTCCACCCACCCGTAGCGGTGCGCCATCGTTGCCCACACCAGCGCGATCATCGTGGTGGCCATCAGCACCACGTGCGGCGCGTAGGTGCGAAAGGGTACGTGCCCCGGCCCCTTGGGAGTGACGGTGAAGCGCAGCGGCCGCGGCCACAGCACGGACGCCACCGCGCGGGTGTACGTCCAGAACTTCGCCATCTGGTAGCGCTCGGAGATCCAGGTGTTCGCCGTCCCGCGCGACACCAGGTCCGAGAGGACGAACGAGAGGAGCAGGAACGGCAGGAACCGCAGCAGGAACTCGCGGTCCACCGCCTTGATGGGCAGCGCGCCGGTCAGAAAGAAGACCAGCGGCGCGCAGTAGAACACCAGCTTCTGCACCCCGCCCACGTACGCCGTCAGCGAGCCGAAGTACGACACGCGCTGCGACAGGGTGAGCCCCGGGTAGATGAGCGGGTTGAAGCGGCGGAGGACCTGCATGGCCCCCTGCCCCCAGCGCAGGTGCTGCACGTGGAACGCCGTGGCCGAGCCCGCCGCCAGCCCGTACGCCAGGCTCTCGCCGTAGTACGCCGACCGCCACCCCGCCGCGTGCAGCAGCAGCGAGGTCTCGATGTCCTCCGTGATGCTGTGCGTGCCGAAGCCGCCGATCGACGCCAGCGCTTCGCGGCGGAAGACCGCGCACGAGCCGCAGAAGAAGGCGCCGTTGATGGAGTCCTTGCCAGGCTGGATCACCGAGAAGAAGAGGCGCTGCTCCTCCCAGATCCGCTGCCACGACTCGTTGACGTCGTAGGTGAAGCCGTCCGTGTTGTAGAAGTCCTGCGGCGCCTGCACGAAGGCCAGCTTGGGGTCTTCGAAGAAGCCCAGCAGCCGTTCGAGGATGTGCGGAAGCGGCACGTGGTCCGCGTCCAGCTGCAGGACGAAGTCGCCGCGGGTGTGCTTCAGCGCGTGGTTGAGGTTCCCCGACTTGGCGTGCGCGTTGTCCTCGCGCCGCAGGTAGCCGATGCCGAGCTGCGCGGCCATCGCCTTCACCTCGTCGCGCTTCCCGTCGTCCAGGATGTAGGTGCGGTGCGGATAGCGGATGGCCCGCGCGCCCACGCAGGTGCGGCGGATCACCTCCAGCGGCTCGTCGAAGGAGGTGATGAACACGTCCACGCTGAGCCCGGCCGGCGGCGTCTTTGGATCGCGGTGCTTCAGCCGCCACACGGAGTGCACCATGATGAACGCCGTGAGCAGCCCCCACGTCTCCGCCAGCACCAGCGGGATGGAGAACCAGAGCGCCTCGGGGTTCAGCGACTGCGTCCACCGCCAGGAGACGTAGTAGACGCCGTACGCCAGCGTAACCACCGCCAGCACGCGGATCAGCCGCTCCTGCCACTTCGGAAGCCGCGGCACGGAGTACCGCGTCGCCTTGCGCGCCTGCACCGGCGGCGGAAGCACCAGCGGCTCCGCCGCCAGCACCGCCGGAAGCTCGTGCACCGTCGCCGTCTCCCGCGCGGCTTCGGTGAGCTCCGCGGGTGCGGCGGCGGTCTCCGGCTCCGACGCGAGCTCCATCGCCGGCTGGTCTGCGAGCTCCGCGGCCGGCTCGGCAGCGAACTCCATCGCCGGCTCCGGCTCGAGCTCCACGGCTGGCTCGGCGGCGAGCACGGGCTCGGTCTCCAACTCGGCCGAGGGCGCGACGTCGACGAGGGACGTGTCTTCGGCGAGCGGTGCGGCCGCGTCAAAGGATGTGATGTCGTCGAGCGGCGCGGCCTCTACCGACGGCGCAACTTCGTCGAGCGCTGCGACCTCGTCGAGGGACGTGACGCCGTCGGGCGCAATCTCGGTAGCAAGCTCGGGCTCGGGCTCCAGCTCCGCGAACTCGTCGAGGGACGTGACCACGTCGAGCGGTGCGGCCTCGGCAGCGAACGCGGGGTCAGGCTCGGTGACGGCGGGCGGCTCGAACATGTCGTCGGCCGCCACGGGCTCGGCGACGATGGCGTCCTGCTCGAACTCGTCGTCGGCGGCTGCCACGGGCTCGACGATGATGGTGTCCGAATGGGACAGATCATCGGCGGACAAGAACTCGGCTTCCGGCAGCGCCTCAGCGACGGGCGGGGCTTCGACGACGGGCAGCGGCGCGGGCGCCGCATCCAGCACGGGCGGGGCCTCGGCCTCGGCCTGCGGCTCGCCGGGCGCGACGATGGCGGCGACGTCGCAGCGGGTGCCGAGGACGCGGCGGATCTCCTCCACCTCGTCCGGCTGGGCGAGGGCGAGCGCGTGGCCCACCCGCGCCCCCAGGTCGCGCAGCCCCGGCGCGTCTCCCGGCGCGTAGAAGAGCAGCAGGCCGCCGGCGCGCGCCACCTCCGACCGCGCGACGGACCAGTGCGGGTGCGCGAACACCTGCTCCGGGTCCGGCGCGTCGCCGGCGGGGAGGAACGAGAAGCCCAGCCCCTCCACCGGCCGGGCGGTGCGCCGTACCGATGCGCCGAAGAGCACCACGTCCGCGGCCCCCTCGTCGTTGGTGACGCCCAGGTTCAGGTGCAGCGACGGCGACTCGAAGTCCAGCTCCGCCAGCACCACCGGCCTCCCCCCCGACGCCGCCTCCTCCGCGATGGCGACCGCCGCCTCCGGACCCCACCCCTCCGCCCGGGCGTGCGGCCCGGTCACCAGGAGGAGTGCGTTCCACGCCGCGGCCGGCCCCTCCAGCAGCGCCCGAACGGGGTCCGGCCCCTCCGGCGTGGCCGGAGGGGCAGGTGCGGGGTCGAAAGCGGACGGCGGGTGCATCGTCGTGGCGGTCACGGATCCCGTATCAGGCCCCCAGCACTCCCGCGGCACGCGCGGAACGGCTCGCGTCGCGCGGCTCTTCCAGCAGCTGGAGCGTGGCCTCGCGGGGGAAGGTCGCCTCGCCGCGGCGCAGGAGGGCGTCCAGCGTGGCGCGCACCTCCGGGAACTCCGCGTCCGGTGGGAAGCAGACGTCGGCGCCCGCGCCCAGCAGCTCCACGCGGCGGCGGGCATCGGCCGCGTCCACCACCAGCACCGGGAGCGACGCGGCCACGCCGCGCAGCTCGCGCACCAGCGCGGCGGCATCGCCGTCCGGGATGTCGGCGCCCAGCACCAGCGCCTGCGGGGCCCCGGCACGCAGACGCTCGCGCAACGCGGCGGCGGTGCCGGCCGTCTCGGTGGCGTAGCCTTCGCCGTGCAGGCGCGCGGCCAGCTCCAGCGCGCGCAGCTCGCGCGGGTGCACCACCGCCACGCGCCCGCCCCATCCGTAGCCGATGCCGTGGCGCTCGCGCTGCGCGAAGACGCGGCGCAGAACGCTCACCACAAGCGGGTCGAAGGCGCTGCCGGCCTGGCGCTGCAGCTCGTCCACCACGGCCGCCGCGCCGGAGCGGCCCTCTCCCAGCAGCGCTGCCGCGGCACGGGCCACGGCCAGCACGCGCGCCGGGAAGGGGATCTGCTCCTCGCGCAGGCCGGCGGGGAGCCCCGCGCCGTCCCACCGCTCGTACTGGTGCGCCAGCGCCTCGCGGGCCGCCTCGGGAAGCGCCACGCCCGACAGGAGCTGCAGCGTGATCGCGAGGTTGCGCCCCGGCTCGCCTCTGGAGCCGCCCAGGTCGCCCAGCAGCGCCGCCAGCCCGAGCGCGTCCTGCTGCGGCGCGCTGAGCCCCAGCTCGCGCCCCAGCGCCTGCACCAGGAGGCGGCGCAGGCTGCTCTCGGCGCGCATCACGGGCCCGTCGCGCTCCAGCAGCCGCACCAGCACCTCGGCCAGCGCCGCCGTGGCCGACGCGCCCCCGAAGGCGTCTTGCGCGGGAGCCGCGTCCTGCGCGGACGCGCTCGCGGACGGGGTGCTCACCGAAACAGCTTCATCGTCGGCCACTTCGGGGGCTGAGACGGCGCGCGGGGTGGGCTTGGGCATGATGTTCCTCGCAATACGTGTCAGGAGGGTGTGCCTTGGAGAACGGTCGGCCGGGTGGCCAGCGGCGGGCAAAGCGTCGCGGCACCTCTCGCCAGCCGATGCCGGCGACGTGAGGCGGGCCTGCGACTCCAAAGCAAGAAGCCTGCCCCAAAAAAGCCTGTTTCCGGGACTCGCGCAAGTGTAATGTTACGTTTCATCGCAACAAAACGTGCTAGTCGCGGCGCCTCCACGGCCAGGCGCGTCTCAGGGCGCCCAGCGGCGCGCGCACGACCAGGAGCCACGCGACCGCCCCGATCGCCATCAGCAGCACGATCCCCGCCGGCACCAGCAGCGCCGCGAAGGCCACCGAGAACACCGTCGTGCCGGTCTTCGCCAGCGGCGGCGCGTCTTCCCTCAGCTGGACGGAGCGGGCCGCATTCCCCTTCCCCGCTCCGTCGGCGGCCGTCGTGCCGGCTGCCGCGCCCGAACTTGAATTCGGAGCACGTGCAGGCGCCTCGGCAGCCACGGGCGAACGCTCTGGAGCCGGTCTGGGAGCGATCTCCGGAGCAGCATTCGTCGGCGTATCCGCGGGCTCATCGGCCACGCGCGTCGTCATCGCGGCTGCGCCAGGTGAATCGGCGGCAGCGGGCGGCGTCACCGCGGGCGGCGAATCCTTGGGACGAGGCTCGGGCGTGCGCGCTTCCGGAGCCGGTGTCGCGCGAGACGGTGGGGCTGGCGCAGCCGTCTCCAGCCGAGGCGCGGGCGGGACCGCCTCTCGGCGAGCCTTGGGCGCGACCGCGACCGCCTCACGCAGAGGCGCCGGCGTACGGACTACACTGTCGCGGCGAGCTGCACGCGTCGGCGTCTCCCGGCGAGGTGCTGTGGATCGCGCTGCGGGATCCCGGCGAGCTGCCGGCATTTGCGCAGCCGTCTCCCGGTGAGCAGTCGGCGTAGCTGTTTGCCGGCGAGGTGCTGTGGACCGCGCCGTCGTGTCCCGGCGAGCCACCTGCTTCGGCGGAACGCTCTCGCGGCGCGGGGTCGGTG
>JAUJMI010000072.1:6843-11473 GCA_030446945.1 Longimicrobium sp.
GTGTCCCGGCGAGCCACCTGCTTCGGCGGAACGCTCTCGCGGCGCGGGGTCGGTGTAGCGGCCTCACGTCGGGGTACCGGAGTAGGCGGTGACGTCTCGCGGGGAGAGGCCGAGGCAGTGGTCGCGCGCCGGCGTGCGGGAGTCGGCGTCGAGGTCGCCCGGCGAGACGATGGCGCGGCGGTGGTCGGGCGAGAAGGTCTGGGCTCCGCGACGCGCGGGCGGGGAGCGGCGCGCGCGGGCGCCGGGCGCTCCGCCACGCGAACGGGCGGGGCCTCGATCCGCGCCACCTGCGCCTCGCCGATCCTCACCGACGACGGCGTTCCAGCCGGATAGTCGAGGACCGCGACGCCGAACTCACGCGGGCGGAGCCACACGCAGCGCGAGCCGCCGGGTATGGAGCCGGCGGTGCCCCGCAGCTCCGCGTCGAAGCGCACTGCCACGGGGTACGGGTTGGTGTTCTCGAGGACCAGGTGCCCGGCGGAGGGGGTGCGATTGGTCTCCACCCAGGCGTGGAAGACCACGCCGGAGCGCGTGGCGGCGGGGATGAACTTGGCCAGCCCGGGCGCGGATGAGGAAGATGTTGCGAGCGACCCCTGGCACGTCGCCTGCGCTTCCGCCACCTTTCCCAGCGCCAACGCGCACGCGCCGGCCACGAGCGCCGCGGCGACGCTCGCGCCGCGGGCCCGCGGCCGTACCCGCGCGGGCCTCCCCGCCCGGGCATCGGACCGTGTCCATCCGGCCCCAACGATGAAATCGCGATTCGTGCAGAATCCCACGGTATACGCCACGGCCCTCATGCTCGGTGTTGGGGGCTGGCTTGTGTTCACGTCTCCGGACGGGAGCTCCGGAGTTGCAGGCGACGCACATCCCGCGCCCCGCTCCGTGCGGGCGGCCCAGTCGCGCCCCCTCCCCCGCTTCAAGCTGGACACGCTCCCCGGCGAGCGGGCGGCCTTCATGACCGCGGCCCACAGCGCGTGGGCCTACGTGGAGCGCGAGTACCAGCCCTCCACCGGCCTCGTAAACTCGGTCGCCGCATACCCGTACGCCACGATCTGGGACATGGCCAGCGGGCTGGCGGCGCTGTACTGCGGCAACCGGCTGGGGCTGCTGGCCGACGATGAGTACGACCGCCGCATGCGCCTGGCGCTCAACACCCTCGGCCGCCTGCGGCTCTACGACGGGGTGGCGTTCAGCAAGAACTACTCGACGCGCACCGCAGGCGTCGCCGGCCGCGACGACCGCGACTGGAGGTCGGGGGGGCGCGGCACCGGGTGGTCCGCCACGGACATCGGACGCATGCTGACCTGGCTGCACATCATCCGGACCAACCAGCCGAAGTACGCGCCCAAGATCGACTCCATCGTGGCGCGGCTGGACATGAGCAAGCTGGTGAAGGACGGGTATCTGTGGGGCTCCACCCTCACGCCGCGCGGCCGCGAGCTGAGGTACATCGAGGGGCGCATCCCCTACGAGCAGTACGCGGCGGCGGGCTTCGCGGCGTGGGGCCACCGCGCGGAGCGGGCGCTGGACCCCGCCCTGAACGCCATCCCCATCGCCGTGCTGGGCGTGCCGCTGGTGGCGGACCGGCGCGGGCACGACCACCTTACCAGCGAGCCCTTCGTCCTGCACGGCCTGGAAATGGGATGGACGCCGCCGCTGCGCGAGCTGTCCATGCGCATGCTGGAGGTGCAGCGCGAGCGCTACAAGCGGACCAAGCAGGTCACGGTGGTGAGCGAGGACGCCATTCCGCGGCCGCCGTACTACTTCTACTACTACAACGTGAACCTGCAGGGGAAGACGTTCGTGGTGAGCGCGCAGGGCGCCACCACCGCCTCGCGCACGCCCAAGTGGGTGAGCGCGAAGGCCGCCTGGGGATGGCACGCGCTCCTTCCCAGCGAGTACACGCGCATTGCCGTGCAGGCGGTGGCGAACGCCAGGCGTACGACGGGGTGGAGCTCGGGCGTCTACGAGGCGACCGGGAACTCCACGCGTGGCGAGAACGTGAACACGGCGGCGGTGATCCTGGAGGCGGCGCTCTATCGCGAGACCGGCCGCCCGCTCGCCGAGCCCGCGCCACGGGTGGCTTCCAGCCCGTAACGGCAGTCTCACGCGGAGGCGCGGAGACGCGGAGGAGAAATGGCCGAGGCGACGCGCGCGGACGGAAAAAGCTTTCGGAGAACGTGGAGTCGAATTAATGGTTGGGGAGATGCTGGATCTTTGCGCCACCTCTCCGCGTCTCCGCGTCTGCGCGTGAGGCCCACTGTTCCATCCTCCGGAACCCAACGGAAACCATGAGTATCAGACGAATCGCGGTGCTGGCCTGCATCCTTTCCGCGGCGGGGTGCGCGACCGTCGGACGGCGCCCCGCGCCGAAGTCGGTGTCGGGGACGCTGGCGCACGGCGAGTTCGTGAACGTCCCCTCCGGCACCGTGAACGACTGGAGCCTCATGGTGTCGCCGATGCGGATGGGGCTGGAGGAGCCGCGCTCCGAGAACGACAACCGCCTCCTCGCCATCCGCGTGTTCGCCACCGTCGCGACCGACACCTCGTGGCAGGTCACCGCGCAGTACCGCTTCGGCTACGCGATGAACAACGGCTCGGTGTTCTGGGTTCCCGGCTCCGCCAACTTCCTCCTCGTCCCGCGCTGACGGACGGAGGGAAAAAAGAAGCGCCCCGCCAAGAGAGGGTCTCGGCGGAGCGCTTCGTTCGGGGACCGCTCAGCGCGAGGCGAGCAGGTTGCCGCTGCGGAAGGCGGCGGTCTCGTTGAAGGCCACCGAGATCCCGCTCTCGCGCATCGCGTCGCGGAAGGCGGTGAGCGAAGCGGCGCTGGAGTCCACGCGCCAGTCCGTCTCCTTGTTCATGTTGAACCAGACGGCGCCCACCACGTTGGGATGCGAGCGGAGGGTGGCGTAGGCGTCGCGGATCCAGCGCGCCTTGGCGTCGCCGCTCCCCTCGTCCGACGCGAACTCGCCGATCAGGATCGGCTTCCCCGGGTAGCGCTTCGCCAGGTCGGAGAGCATGTGGTCGGCCGAGGCGCCGTCGAACATCGCGGCGGGGGAGAGCCAATCGCCGCCCCACAGCTTGGGCGCGTTGAAGCCGTGCGCGCCCACGTAGTCCACGTAGTCGCCGCCCGGGTAGTAGTTGCCGTACCAGTTCCAGTGCGACTCGCCGGTGGCCTGGTTGGTGAGCGGGTTGCCGACGTTGGGGTTGAAGACCCAGCGGACGTTGGTGGCGCCCTCGCGGCGGAAGATGTCCACGATGCGGCGCCAGGCCTGCCCGTAGCGCGCCGGCGCGTTGCGGTCGCCGCCGTTCACGGCGCCCTGCCAGGCGTAGTTCCAGTTGCCGTTCATCTCCCAGGCCGGCTCCACCAGCACCACCCTCCCCACCGAGGCGATCTCTCGCGCCACCCGCGCCAGCTCCGCGTCCGCGCGCCCGGCGATGATGGGCTCCAGCACCCCGGTGCGCGGCCCGCCCGTCCAGCGCACGTCCAGCGCCACGTAGCTCGTCGCGCCGGTGGAGATCACCTCGCGCATCACCTTGCCGCACCACCCGGTGGCGGAGAAGTCGCACGACAGGTCGTGGAACGTCTTCACCAGCGCCGGCTGCTTGCCGGTGAGCTTCCCGAAGTCGCGGATGGCGCCGGCGATGTGCTCCGGCGTGCTGAGCGCGTCGCCCAGGTACGCCCCGCCGAAGAACGGGCGGTTGTCGGCGGCCACCGGGACCGGTGCGGGCTCCGGCTCGCTGGAGCCGGTGGGGGAGTCCGCGGTGCAGGCGGACATCGCGACGGTCACGAGGGAGAGGAACAGCGCGGCGGGGCCGCGGCGTACGGTGCGCGTGGATCGCATGGCACATCACCCTCTTCGGCGGCCCGACTGGCGTGGCGGGCGTGTGGCCCGCGGTAGCCTCGTAGCTTTGCGTCCCCGTCTTTCGGCGGGTTTGCCGTTCTCGGTGGGTGCCCGGGGTGTCCGGGCGAGGAACCGGGCGGAATACCGCCCGCCCTCTGCATTAGCACGGCGCGTTCCGGCGGCGTGCAGAATGCCAAGTGCCTGCTCCTCAACTACTTACGGTTGCAGCGCTGGATGTGGCGCGGCCGCGGGTGCCGTGTTTTGCGGCAGAAGCGGAAATTTGCAACGGGCCGATTCCCGGAACGGCCGTGTCACACAGAGACGCGGAGGGGAACAGAAGAGACACAGAGGAAACGAAACAACTCTTACTGTTGTGGTTCCTCTGTGTCTGCGTGTGAGGCGCAGTTGCCGTCAGCCTGTCGTTTCGCCGCGGCGGAGGAGGGCGTCGAGGGCGGCGCGCACCTCGGGGAACTCGGCGTCGGCCGGGAAGCAGACGTCTGCGCCGGCGCCGAGGAGCTCCACGCCGCGGCGCGCATCGGAGGCATCGACGACGAGCACGGGGAGCGAGCCGACCGCCGAGCGCACCTCGCGCACCAGCGAAGCCGCGTCCGCGTCCGGCTGGTCGGCGCCCAGCACCAGCGCCTGGGGTGCGCCGGTCCGCAGGAGCTCGCGGAGAGCGGCGGCGCTGCTGGCCGTCTCGGCGGCGTAGCCCTCGCCGTGGAGACGCGCGGCGAGCTCCAGCGCCCGCAGCTCGTGGGGGTGCACGACGGCCACGCGCCCGCCCC
>JAUJMI010000073.1 GCA_030446945.1 Longimicrobium sp.
CGCGGAGCGGCCCTTCGTCGCGCTGAAGCTGGCGCTGACGCTGGACGGGCGCATCGCCGACCACGCGGGGAGCTCCGTGTGGATCACGGGCGAGGAGTCGCGCGCCGAGGTGCACCGCCTGCGCGCCGGCTTCGACGCGGTGGCCGTGGGATCGGGCACGGCGCTCGCGGACGACCCGAAGCTCACCGTGCGCGGCGTGCTGGAGCCGCGGGTGCCGCCGGTGCGCGTGGTGTTCGACCGCGGGCTCAGGCTTCCGCTGGAGAGCACGCTGGTGACGACGGCGCGCGAGGTGCCGGTGATGGTCGTCGCCGGCACCGTGCCGCCCGCCGAGCACGCTGCGGCGCTGGAGACGCGCGGCGTGCAGGTGCTCCGCGCCGGCGACGTGCACGACGGGCTCCGCGCGCTTCGCGAGGCAGGCATCGGCTCGCTCTTCGTGGAGGGCGGCGCCACGGTGGCGGGCGAGATGCTGCGCGCGGGCGTGGTGGACCGCCTCTACCTATTCTACGCGCCGCTCTTCCTGGGCCCCGGCGGCCTCGGCGCGTTCGCGGGGCTGGAGAACTCCGCCATCGCGCACGCGCACCGCTGGCGCAGGCTGGACACGCGGAGCTTCGGCGCGGACACGCTGATCGCACTCGCCCGCTGAATCGGGGAAGATGTTCACCGGCATCATCGAAGAGATCGGCACGCTGGCCGACGTGCGCGCGGACCGCGGCGGGCGCATCTTCCACATCGCCTGCCGCACGGTGCTGGAGGGGATGCGCCTGGGCGACAGCATCGCGGTGGACGGCGTGTGCCTGACCGCGACCGAGATCCGCCCGGGGGGCTTCACCGTCGAGGCCGTGGGCACGACCCTCGGCCGCACCACGCTGAGCGGCTTCACGCGCGGGCGCCGGGCGAACCTGGAGCGGGCGCTGGCGCTGGGGGCGCGTCTGGGTGGCCACATCGTGCAGGGACACGTGGACGGCGTCGGACGGGTCGCATCCATCGAGCAACGCGGCGAACTGACGCTGATCGACTTCTCCCTGCCGGAGGACGTCGCCGCCGTCACGGTGCTGCACGGCTCCATCACCCTCAACGGCGTCTCGCTGACCGTCAACGAAGTGCCCGCGCCGGGAGTCTGCCAGGTGTCCATCATCCCCCACACCTGGGAGCACACCAACCTCGCCGACCTGCGCGTGGGCGACCCGGTGAACCTGGAGGGCGACACGATCGGCAAGTACGTGCGGCACCTGCTGGGGGCGCCCGCCGCGGGCGGCGGCGCGGCCGCGGCGAACGTGCGGCGGGCATGGGGTTACGAAGGGGAAGGTGCCTAGTTCCTGGTGCCCCGTGCCTGGTGAACTGCGCTGTTACTAGGCACCTGCCACTGGGCACTTCTGGCTGCTGATCTTGAAAAGGACCGAAATGAGTTTTTCCCGCGTCGAAGACGCGATCCAGGACATACGCGACGGCAAGATGGTCATCGTGGCGGACGACGAGGACCGCGAGAACGAGGGCGACCTCGTCTGCGCGGCTTCGCTGGTGACGCCTGGGATCATCAACTTCATGGCCACGCACGCACGCGGCCTCATCTGCCTTGCGCTGACGGCGGAAAGGGCGGATGAGCTGGAGCTGCGCCAGATGACCGACAACAACACGGAGGCGCTCACCACCGCCTTCACCGTGTCGGTGGATGCGGCGCCCAAGTTCGGCGTGACGACTGGGATCAGCGCCCGCGACCGCGCCAAGACGATCCAGGTGTGCATGGACCCGGCGAGTGTGCCGTCGGACCTGCGGCGGCCGGGGCACGTCTTTCCGCTGCGCGCGCGGGCCGGCGGCGTGCTGCGCCGCGTGGGGCAGACCGAGGCGTCGGTGGACCTGGCGCGGCTCGCGGGGCTGCCTCCGGGCGGCGTGATCTGCGAGATCATGAACGAGGACGGCAGCATGGCGCGCCGTCCCGAGCTGGAGGAGTTCGCGGCGCTGCACGGGATGAAGTTCATCACCGTCGCCCAGATCGTCGCGTACCGCCTCAAGCGCGAGCGGCTGGTGCACCGCGCCGCCGAGGCCACCATCCCGACGCCCTTTGGCGAGTGGCGGATGATCGCCTACCGCAACGACGTGGACCAGCACGAGCACGTCGCCATGATCAAGGGCGACGTGGAGGGGAGGGCGGGGACGCTGGTGAGGATGCACTCCGAGTGCCTCACCGGCGACGTCTTCCACTCGCTGCGCTGCGACTGCGGCGAGCAGCTGGACGCCGCGATGCAGCAGATCAGCGGCGAGGGGCAAGGCGTCATCGTGTACCTGCGCCAGGAGGGGCGGGGGATCGGGCTGGTGAACAAGCTGCGCGCCTACAACCTGCAGGACCAGGGGCTGGACACGGTGGAGGCCAACGAGGCGCTCGGCTTCCGCCCCGACCTGCGCGAGTACGGGATCGGCGCGCAGATCCTGCTGGACCTGGGGCTGAACTCGGTGCGCTTCCTGACCAACAACCCCAAGAAGATCGTGGGGCTGGACGGCTACGGCCTCTCCGTTGCGGAGCAGGTGCCGCTGGAGGTTAAGCCGAACCCGCACAACGCGGATTACCTGAACACCAAGCGCGACAAGATGGGCCACCTCTTCCCGCCCGCCGAGGGTGGGGAGCTCTCAACCCTCGCGGCGGACGAACAGCCGGCATGAAAGAGCATCAGGGGCACCTTCGGGCGGATGGGCGGCGGTTCGGGATCGTCGTGGCGCGCTTCAACGAGCTGATCACGCGCCCGCTGCTGGCCGGCGCCCGCGACTGCCTGGTGAGGCACGGCGCGTCGGACGACGACATCGAGGTGGCGTGGGTCCCCGGCGCGTGGGAGATCCCCTCCGCGCTGGACCGCCTGGCGCGCACGGGGAGGTTCGACGCCCTGATCGCCCTGGGGTGCGTCATCCGCGGCGCCACGCCCCACTTCGACTACGTGGCGGGTCACGCGGCCAGCGGCACCGGCGCGGTGGCGCAGCAGCACGGTCTGCCGGTGATCAACGGCGTGCTGACCACCGACACGATCGAGCAGGCGATCGAGCGGGCCGGCACCAAGGCGGGGAACAAGGGGTGGGATGCGGCGGCGGCGGCCGTCGAGATGGCGGACCTCTTCGCGCGGCTGGACGCGGAGGATGCCGGTGCGTAACCGCAGCCGTGCACGCGGTTGGGCGCTCCAGGCGCTGTACGCCTGGGAGGCCCGCGGCGCCATCGCCGAGGAGATGATGCGGGTGCTGGTGGAGATCTTCTCCACTCTCAACGTCTCGGCGCAGAACCGGCCGTACGCGGAGGTTCTGGTGCGGCTCGTCTCCAGCAACCTGCGCCGCGTGGACGGGCTGGTGGAGGAGTCGCTCACCAACTGGCGGATGTCGCGGCTCTCCGTAATCGACCGCAACATCCTGCGCCTGGGGGTGGCGGAGATGCTCTTCGTGGACGACGTGGCGCCGCGCATCACCATCCGCGAGATGGTGATGCTGGCGGAGAAGTACGGGACGCACGAGAGCCCGCGCTTCGTCAACGGCGTGCTGGACGCGGTGATGCGCCGCGTGGCCCCGGAGGAGGGGAGCGCCCCCCGGTGAAGCTGCTGGTGCTCAACTGGCAGGACCGCACCAACCCGCAGGCCGGCGGGGCCGAGGTGCACCTCCACGAGATATTCGGACGCCTGGCGGCACGCGGTCACCGCGTGTCGCTTCTCGCGTCCGGCTACCGCGGCGCGCCGGCCCGCGCGGTGATCGACGGCATCGACGTGCACCGCGCGGGCGGGCGCCACACCTTCAACGCCGTGGCGCCAGGCTACTACCGCCGCCACCTGGAGTCCGAGCGCTTCGACCTGGTGGTGGAGGCGCTCAACAAGGTCCCGCTCTTCTCGCCGCTCTGGTGCGGGCGGCCGACCGTGCTGCTGGTGCACCACCTCTTCGGCGCCACCGCGTTCCGCGAGGCCTCCTTTCCCGTCGCCGCCGCGACCTGGCTGCTGGAGCGTCCCATCGGCCGCGTCTACCGCCGCTCGCCGGCGCAGGCGATCTCGCGCAGCACGGCCGAGGACATGGTGGCGCGCGGGCTCCGCGAGAGCGCGATCCGGGTGATCTATCCGGGTGTCGAGCTCGGCTTCTACACGCCCGATCCGGCGGTACCGCGCCTCCCGCAGCCCACCTTCCTGTACCTCGGCCGCCTCCGCCGCTACAAGGGAATCCAGTTCGTGCTCCGCGGCGTGGCCGCGCTCCGCGACCGCGGCACGCCCGTGCGCCTGCTGATCGGCGGCAAGGGCGATTACGAGCCCGAGCTGCGCCGCCTGGCCGCCGAGCTGCGCCTGGGCGACCGCGTGGAGTTCCTCGGGTTCGTGAGCGAGGAGCGCAAGCGGGAGCTGTTCCGGACGGTCTGGGCCAACGTCTTCCCCTCACCCAAGGAAGGGTGGGGGATCACCAACCTGGAAGCCGCCGCCTGCGCCACCCCCACCATCGCCAGCGACTCCCCGGGGCTGCGCGAGTCGGTGATGCACGGTCGTACGGGCATCCTCGTCCGCCACGGCGACGCCGGCGCCCTCGCGGAGGCGATCGGCCGGCTCGCGGCCAGCCCGGCGAAGGTGGCGCGGCTCGGTGCGGGCGCGCTGGAGTTCGCGCAGGGGTTCACGTGGGACGGCGCGGCGGAGCGGACGGAGGAGCATCTGCGCGAGGCCCTCACCCCCCCGACCCCCCTCTCCCGATAACAGGAGAGGCTGGCGCCTCTGTTGTCGGGAGAGGGGGAGGGTTGACGAGGGGAACTGCAGGGGTGGCGGCCGGGGTTCGTGCTGTTTCGGCGGCGGGCGTGATGAATCACGCCCCTACAGGGATGTCGCCGCGCAGGCCGAGCCTGGTAGGCTGTCCCCGGTGCCCTGTCCCCTCCTGCCATTCCCCATTCCCCATTCCCCCCTCGCCCGATTCCTGCGGAAGCCCCCGAACGCCCGTCGGACCATGGTGCGCGGGGCCGCCGCGCTGTATCCTGTCGCAAACGCCGAACACACCGCCGCGGAGCGCGTCTTTGACCGTAGACGACCTGCTGAGCAGCAAACGGGATTCGCTCGCGCTGGAGCTGCTGACCGACGAGCGGGGGCTCATGCGGCCTATCCACACCCCGGAGATCAGCAGCCCGGGGCTGGTGCTCACCGGCTACTCGGAACGCTTCCCGTCGGACCGCATCCAGGTGCTGGGGGAGACCGAGATCTCGTTCCTGGAGTCGCTGGACGACGAGCGGAGGAGGGCGTCCATCGAGGCGTTCCTGGCGTTCGACATCCCCGTCGTCTTCGTCACCAAGTCGCAGGAGCCGCCGGAGCCGCTGCTGGAGATCGCCAACCGCGTGGGGACGCCGGTGATCCGCACGGCGCTCAAGACGTCGGACTTCTACACGCGCATCAAGCCGTTCCTCGAAGAGCGCTTCGCACCCGTCACCACGCTGCACGGGTCGCTGGCGGACGTGTACGGGGTGGGGCTGCTCTTCATGGGGGCCAGCGGGGTGGGGAAGAGCGAGGCGGTGCTGGACCTGGTGGAGCGCGGGCACCGGCTGGTGGCCGACGACATGGTGATCGTGTCGCGGCGCGGGCACGAGGTGCTCATCGGGCGCGGGCACGAGCTGCAGCGGCACCACATGGAGATCCGCGGCGTCGGCATCATCGACATCCGCCGGCTCTTCGGGGTCCGGGCCATCCGCCTGCAGAAGCGGGTGGAGGTGGTGGTGCAGCTGGAGGTGTGGGACCAGAACGCGGCGTACGACCGCACCGGGCTGGACATGAGCGTGCAGGACATCCTCGGCGTGGACGTGCCGCTCATCAAGATCCCGCTGGTGCCGGGCAAGAACATCACTGTAGTGTGCGAGGTGGTGGCGATGAACCACCTCCTGAAATACGCGGGCATCAACACCGCCGAGCTCTTCAACCGACGGCTGCAGCGCCACATGGCCGGATTGCCGGAGTACCTGGAGGAAGACTATGAGTGAGCCCGTGCGCGGCGTGGTGGTGGGCCACGCGTCGCTCGCAGCGGGGATGGTGGCGTGCGTCCGCCAGATCGCGGGCGCCGAGGAGGACGCGCTCGTGCCCCTGAGCAACGACGGCTGCGGGCCGGATTCGCTCGCCGCCCGCCTGCGCGAGGCGCTGGGCGACGGCCCAGCGATCGTCTTCACCGACCTGGGGAGCGGGTCCTGCGCCTTCGCCGCGCGCCGCGTCGCGATGGAGCGGCCGGACACCGGGATCATCACCGGGGTGAACCTGCCCATCCTGCTGGACTTCGTCTTCCACCGCACCATGCCCGTGGGCGAGCTGGTGGAGCGGCTGGTGGAAAAGGGACGCACGGGCGTGTCGGGCGCCCACCGGGAAGGCGCGGCGCATGCCGATCGTGCTGTTTCGCGTTGACGAACGGCTGATCCACGGCCAGGTGGTGGTGGGGTGGGGCGGCCCCCTCCACGCCGACCGCATCGTCGTGGTGGACGACGCCATCGCCGGCTCCGCCTGGGAGCAGGAGCTGTACTGCCTGGGCGTGCCGCCGGAGATCGAGGCGCAGTTCGTCTCGGCCGCGCAGGCGCTGGACGCGTTCGAGCTGTGGCGGAGCGGCCCCAAGCGCACCATCGTCCTGGTACGCGACGTGGCCACCGCGCGCTGGATGGCGGACAGCGGGGTGCTTCGCGGCGAGGAAGTCAACCTGGGCGGCATCCACCACGCGGAAGGACGCACGCGCGTCCTCCCCTACCTGCACCTGACGCCGGACGAGCTGGCGACGCTGCGCGAGATGGAGGCGAGCGGCGTGGCGGTCTCCGCCCGCGACCTGCCCGGCTCGAATCGGGTGCGGCTGGAAGAGCTGGGCGAGGGGTGACGATGGGGCTCGCGCAGGGGCTGGTGCTGGCGCTGCTGGGCGGCGTGCTTGCGCTGGACGGCACCTCGGTGGGTCAGTTCATGGTCTCGCGCCCCCTGGTGGCGTGCGTGCTGGCGGGGTGGATCGCGGGCGACCCCGCCGCCGGGGCGATGCTGGGGATGGTGCTGGAGGCGCTGCACGTGGCCGTCCTTCCCGTCGGCGCGTCGCGCTACCCGGAGGCGGCGCCCGCGGCGGTGGCGGCGGCCGCGGTGTACGTGTCGCGCGGGGGCGGCGAGGGGCTCCTGCTGGCCGTGGTCCTCTTCGCGCTGGGTTGGGAGTGGGTGGGATCGTGGACGGTGAGCCGGCTGCGCGAATACAACGTCCGCGTCGCGGTCCCCGACGGAACGCCGCTGGAGCCCGCCGCCGTGGGGCGGCGCCACCTGTCGGCCGTCGCGGCGGACTTTGCGCGGGGTGCCGCGGTGACGGCGGTGGGGCTGGTGCTGCTCACCTTTCTCGCGGGAGCCCTTCCGCTCGCGACCTTCCCGCAGGGTTGGGGGCGGCTGGCCGCGGGGCTCGCGGCGGCGGCGGCGGTGGCGTCGTCGCGCCGGCTCTTTGGAACGCAGAGGCTGGCGTGGTTCGCGGCCGGCGCGGGGGCCGGCGTGGTGTTCCTGGTGGCGCGATGAGCGGGATCGGGGCGGGGACCCGGCGGCGGATGCTGCTCCGCTCCTTCGCGGTGCAGGGGTCGTGGAACTACCAGACCCTGATCGGCACGGGAATGGCGTTCGTGCTGGCACCCGCACTGCGCGACGTGCACGGCGCCGACCCGCGGGCGCTCGCCGCCGCCACCGGCCGCCACGCGGAGCTCTTCAACAGCCACCCGTACCTGGCCACCGTGGCCGCCGGCGCCATCGCGCGCCTGGAGGCGGACGGGGTGCCCCCCGAGCTCCAGGCGCGCTTCAAGGGCGCCCTGCGCGGCTCGTTGGGCACGATGGGCGACCGGCTGGTGTGGGCCGTGTGGCGCCCCGCCTGCGCCGTGCTGGGGGTGGCGCTGGTGGCGGCGGGGGCGGCGTGGTGGGCGGGCGCGCTGGCGTTCCTCCTGGCGCACAACGCCCTCCACCTCTGGCTGCGCGCGTGGGGGCTGCGCGTCGGCCTGCGCGACGGGCTGATGGTGGCGAAGGCGCTCCGCGAATCGCCCCTGCAGCGCCTCGGCGAGCGCGGGGCCGACGCGGGGGCCGCGCTGGCCGGCTTCGCGGCGGTGGTGCTGGCGGGGGGCGCCGCCCGCGGCCCCGGAGAGCTGGCGCTGGGCGCGGGGGCGGTGGCGGCCGGCCTCCTCCTGCGGAAGCACGTGCGCACCGCCATCGCGGCGGCGCTCCTGGCAGTGACCCTCGCGGGGATCCTCCTCGCGCGCACACCCTGACGGCTGACCGGATGGAACACGCACAGGAAGTCACCATCGTGAACAGATACGGCCTCCACGCCCGTCCGGCGGCGGAGTTCGTGAAGCTGGCCAACCGCTTCGGCGCGGAGGTGTGGATCCGCAAAGACGAGGTGGAGGTCAGCGGCAAGAGCATCATGGGGGTGATGATGCTGGCGGCGGAGTGCGGCTCCGTGGTGCACATCCGCGCCCGCGGCGACGACGCCCAGGCGGCGGTCGGCGCCCTTGTGGGGCTCATCCAGGACCGGTTCGGAGAGGACTGACCACGTGACGCTCGTCCGCGACGGGATCCCGTCCGCCCCCGGCATCGTCATCGCCCGCGCGCGCGTGCTGCGCTGGGAGGTGCCGCGCGTGCCCCATGGCGCCACCGTCGCCCCCGACCAGGTGGAGCGGGAGGTGGAGCGCTTCCGCGAGGCGTGCGGGTTCGCGCGCGAGCGCATCCGCGAGCTGCAGGCGCGCACGGCGGAGTCGATGGGGCCGGTCGAAGCCCAGATCTTCGAGCCGCAGGTGCTGATGCTGGAGGACGCGGACCTGGTGCAGGGGACGATCTCGTACATCCGCGAGAGCCACCTGACGGCGGAGCGCGCCTTCGAGTGGCGCGTGCTGGAGTGGGAGAGCGCCATGTCCCACACCTCGCACCCCATGGTGCTGGACCGGCTCAACGACCTGGCCGACGTGCAGACGCGGGTCCTGCGCCGGCTGATGAACCTGCCCGACCCGGAGTTGGGCGCCCGCGACCACGGCCACGTCATTCTGATCGCCCGCGAGCTGACGCCGTCGCTCACCGTGCAGCTGGACCGGCGCCACGTGGTGGGCCTGGCCACCGACCGCGGCACGCGCACCTCGCACTCCTCCATCCTGGCGCGCTCCCTCGACATCCCCTGCGTCGTCGCGCTCGGAGACCTGAGCGAGCAGGTCAGGGACGGCGACGAGATCATCCTGGACGGCCGCACGGGACGCGTCATCGTCTCGCCTACGGAGGAGGACAAGCGGGCGTACCGCGAGCGTGACTTCCAGGTGCGCGAGTGGGAGCAGGAGCTGGTCCTGCTCGCCCACCTCCCGGCCGAGACGCGCGACGGGGCGCGGGTGGTGCTCCTCTCGAACATCGACCTCCCCGGCGAGGCGGACAGCGCGCGCACGCACGGCGCCGAGGGGGTGGGCCTGTACCGCACCGAGTTCCTGGTGGTCGGGCGCGGGACCGCGCCGGGGGAGGAGGAGCAGTACCGCGCGTATCGCCAGGTGGTGCAGGCCTTCCCGGGGCTCCCGGTGGTGATCCGCACCTTCGACCTGGGGGGCGACAAGTTCCCGGCGTTCCTGCACATGGCGCCGGAGGAGAACCCCTTCCTGGGGTGGCGCGCCATCCGCGTGTGCCTGGACGAGCCGGCGATCTTCAAGACGCAGCTCCGCGCCCTGCTGCGCACCCTGCCGTTCGGTGACGTGCGCATCATGCTCCCGCTGATCAACGACATCGAGGAGATCACGGCCACCCGTGCTCTCCTGGACGAATGCGCCGCCGAGCTGATCGCGGAAGGCCACGACGCCCCGCGCTCGTTCCAACTGGGCGCGATGATCGAGACGCCGGCCGCCGCCGTCTCCGCGCCGGAGCTGGCGCGGCACGTGGACTTCTTCTCGGTGGGCACCAACGACCTGGTGCAGTACACGCTCGCCGTGGACCGCGGCAACAGCCGGCTGGCGCGCCGCTACAACCCGTTCCACCCTGGCGTGGTGCGGCTGCTGGACCAGGTGGCGCGCGCCGGGCGGGCCGCCAAGATCCACGTCAGCGTCTGCGGCGAGCTGGCGGCGACCCCGCTGGGCGCCTTCATGCTGATCGGGATGGGTGTGACCTCGCTGAGCGTGGGCCCCGCCGCCCTCGCGGAGATCAAGAAGGTGATCCGCTCGGTGAAGCAGGAGGACGCCGCGCGCGCCGTGGGGCTCGCCCTGGCCGCCGCCACGCCGGAGGAAGTGGTGGAGGCGCTGACCGCGGAGCTGCGCAAGGTCCTGGACCTCACCAAGTTCGCCGGCCCCTGGAGCCTGTCGCCTCCCGCCTGAGCGGGTGCACGAACGGCGGGGCTCACAGAGCCACAGAGAGGCAATCCGCTCTCTGTGGCTTTCACCACTTCCTGAACGAAGCGCCGCAAGGTACCTGCCTTACCCGGATCTTTGGCGCGGAGTGAAGGACGCGGGCTCTGCCGCGCAATGAGATCCATCCAATGTTCGGTAGCCTGTCCGTGGGGATGGTGGTAGCGGAGTCTCTGTGACATTGCACTGCGGCGGGGCACCGTCCGATCGCCATCTCGGGCACGGGACATGGGCCGGCGCGGTGCTCACGGCGGAGCCCGTCTCCGTCACTTCGCGCTACAGGACCCTGCCCAGGCGGCGGCGGGCGGGGGCGCTCCCGTTCAGGAAGTGGTTCTCTGTGGCTCGCCGTTCACTCTGTGCCGTCCGCGCGATGCTCTTCTTTGGTTGTCCTCCGCGCCTCCGCGTCTCCGCGTGAGACCCGCAGTTTCCCATTTGCCTACGCCCCGCCCGCGGGATAATATCTCCGCCCGAGCGAAACGGAGAACATCTTCCTGACGGGATACATGGCGGACACGGAATTGATGGACAAGCTGGTCTCCCTCTCCAAGCGGCGCGGGTACGTCTTCCAGTCGTCAGAGATCTACGGCGGCACCGGGTCGGTGTGGGACTACGGCCCGCTGGGGGTGGAGCTGAAGCGCAACGTCAAGGAGGCGTGGTGGCGCGCCATGGTCCATGAGCGCGACGACATCGAGGGGCTCGACGCGGCCATCCTCATGCACCCGCGCGTCTGGGAAGCCTCCGGGCACGTGGCCAACTTCACCGACCCGCTGGTGGAGTGCGGCAACTGCCACCGCCGCTACCGCGAGGACACGCTGCAGGAGCAGGCCGGGACCACCGAGATGGCCCAGGTGCAGTGCCCGGCGTGCGGCACGCGCGGCAAGTGGAGCGAGCCGCGCCAGTTCAACCTGATGTTCAAGACGTTCATGGGCCCCGTGGAGGAGGACGCCTCCACCGTGTACCTGCGGCCGGAGACGGCGCAGGGGATATTCGTGAACTTCCTGAACGTGCAGACCAGCGCGCGCCAGCGGGTGCCATTCGGGATCGCGCAGATCGGCAAGGCCTTCCGCAACGAGATCACGCCCGGCAACTTCACCTTCCGGACGCGCGAGTTCGAGCAGATGGAGATGCAGTTCTTTGTGA
>JAUJMI010000074.1:0-2678 GCA_030446945.1 Longimicrobium sp.
GAGCGCGGTGGGCCTCTGGCAGTTCATGGCCCCGACGGCGCGCGACTACGGCCTTCGCGTGGACTCGTACGTGGACGAGCGCCGCGATCCGGAGCGCTCCACCGATGCCGCCCTGCGCTACCTGACGGACCTGCACAATCAGTTCGGGGCCTGGTACCTGGCCGCCGCGGCCTACAACACCGGGCAGGGCCGCGTGCAGCGGGTGATGAAGCAGGTGACCGGGCGAGACAAGGGTGAGGACGGCGACTTCTGGCGCATCCGCCACCTCCTGCCGCGCGAGACGCGCGAGTACGTGCCGCAGATGGTGGCCGCGGCGCTGGTGGCCAAGGAGCCGCACAAGCACGGGCTGGGCAACGTGGAGCGCTGGATGCCGCTCAACGTGGACTCGGTGGACGTGCCCGGCGGGGTGGAGCTGGAGACGGTCGCCTCCGCGATCGGGTCGACGGAGAAGGAGCTTGCGCGCCTGAACCCGCACCTGATCCGCAAGATGACGCCTCCGGGGAAGAAGCCCTTCGCGGTGCGCGTCCCCCGCGGCCGTGCCGAGCTCTTCGCCGCCCAGTTCGAGCGGGTGAAGGCCGAGGCGGAGGCCCGCGAGCTGGTGCGCCTGGCCGAGGCGAAGGCCGCTGAGGCGCGCCGCGCCGAGATCCGCCGGGCCGAGGCCAAGCGCGCCGAGACGCGCCGCGCCAGCCGCCCCAAGGTGGCCAGCCGGGCCCGCACCCACACGGTGCGCCGCGGCGAGAGCCTGTGGACGGTCGCCCGCCGCAACGACATGACGGTGGCGCAGCTCCGCCGGGCCAACGGGATGCGCAGCACCACCCGCCTGCAGCCGGGGCAGAAGCTGGTGATTCCGCGGGCTCGCTGAGCCGCCAGGCAGCTCCAAGTACACGAAGGCCGCCGCTCCCGCACGGGAGCGGCGGCCTTCGCCGTTTGCGGGCTCGCGACGTGCACGTACATTCCCGCCATGGAACACACCCCCCTCCGCCCGCCGCGCCGTGCGCTCCTCGTCTTCCTGGACGGGGTGGGGATCGGTCCCGGGGACCGGGCGGTGAACCCGTTCGCCGCCGCGAGCCTGCCGAACATCCGCGCCCTCCTGGGCGGGCGCCTACCCGTGACGGAGGAGCTGGACGCGCGCGGCCGCATCGTCTCCGCGGGCGCCATCCTGGCCGCGGCCGACGCGACGCTGGGGATGGAGGGAGTGCCGCAGAGCGGAACGGGCCAGACGTCGCTCCTCACCGGGCGCAACGCGGCGCGGGTGTACGGCAGGCACTTCGGCCCCTGGGTCCCCACGGCCCTGCGCGAGATGCTGGCGGCGGAGAACCTCCTGCGCCGCGCGGCCGACGCGGGGCGCACGGTGGCGTTCGCAAACGCCTATCCCATCGCCCTGATCGACGCGGACCCGCGCATCTTCCGCCGCCCCGCCGCGCCGCCGCTGGCCGCGATCTCCGCCGGCGCCCTCACGCGCGACGTGCCGCAGCTGGTGGCGGGCGAGGCGGTCGCGTCCTCCATCACCAACGACCGCTGGCGCCAGCGTACCGCCGAGGTGCCGCCGGTCAGCGCCGAGCAGGCCGGGCGCAACCTGGCCGGCATCGCCGCCGGGGCGGAGGTGACGCTGTACGCCCACTACGACACGGACCACGAGGGGCACCGCGGCGGGATGGACGGCTCCGTGGCCGCGCTGGAGCGGGTGGACGCCTTCCTAGGCGGCCTGGCCGGCGCGCTCGCCCCCGACACGCTGCTGGTGATCTCCAGCGACCACGGCAACGTGGAGGACGTGCGCGAGGGCCACACCCTGAACCCCGTCCCGGTGCTGGCCATCGGCCCGGGGCGCGAGGCGCTGGCGCGGCGCATCCGCACCATCGCCGACGTGGCGCCCGCGATCCTGGGCGCTCTCGGCATCCCCTTCGAACCCGAAGCCGCGACGTGACACCGATACGCGCGGTCCTGTACGACTTCGACGGCACCCTGGCGGACAGCACCGAGCTGATCATGCGGTGCTACCGCCACACCATGACCACGCACCTGGGCGAGTGCCCGCCGGACGAGGAGTGGCTCAGCGGCTTCGGCACCCCCCTGGCGGACCAGATCGCCCGCTTCGCCCGCACGCCCGGCGAGACGCGGGCGATGCTGGACACCTACCGCGACCACCAGGACTCGCTCCTGGAGTCGGTGCTCCAGCCCTACCCCGGCGCGGAGGAGGTGCTGGCGGAGCTGGAGCGCCGCGGCGTCCCGCTGGCGATCGTAACCAGCCGCCTGCAACGCGCCACGCTGCGCGGGCTGGACATCTGCGGGCTGTCGCGCCACTTCGAGGTCATCATCACCCCCGAGGACGTGCGCAACGCCAAGCCCGACCCGGAGCCGGTCCTCCTGGCGCTGGAGCGCCTGGGCGTCCCCCCCGCGGAAGCCCTCTTCGTGGGCGACTCCCCGCACGACATCGCCGCCGGCCGCGCCGCCGGCATCCGCACCGCCGGCGTCCTCTGGGGCCCGTTCCCACGGAAGACGCTGGAGGACGCCGGCGCGGACTTCCTGCTCGCGCGGCAGGACGAGGTGCTGGGGCTGCTGGGGTAGGCCCTCACCCCCCGGCCACCCCCAAAACAACCTGGCGGAGGGGGAGATCGCGGGCACCGTGCGCAACTTCGCCGCCCAGCAGCGCGGGCGCGTCATCGCGGCCCCCGTTCCCC
>JAUJMI010000074.1:2778-11419 GCA_030446945.1 Longimicrobium sp.
GTGCGCAACTTCGCCGCCCAGCAGCGCGGGCGCGTCATCGCGGCCCCCGTTCCCCGTTCCCCGTTCCCCATCCCGCATCCCGCATCCCCGCAGTTCCCCGCCTTTCCCTCCCCGCCACTCCCCGCTATCTTGCCGCGCCGCGCGGCTGGGAACGGCGCGCGCGGCCCCTCGCCATCGATCTCAGACCGCCTTTGCGACAGGAGTTCACCGTATGCGGATGCTCGTGCTCGGCGCGGGCCTGCAGGGTTCTGCGTGTGCCTATGACCTGCTGGCCAACACGGACCACGAGGTGGTGATCGCCGATCTCAAGGTCGACGCGCTACCCGCCTTCCTCCAGCCGCACCTTGGCGGCCGGCTGACGGTGCAGCGGGTGGACGCGAACGACCGCACGGGGATCCGCGACGCCATGGAAGGCGTTTCGGCGGTGATGAGCGCATTCCCATACTACTTCAACCTGGGGATGGCGGTGGCGGCCGTGGACTCCGGCGCGCACTTCGCCGACCTGGGCGGCAACACCGAGATCGTCCTCCAGCAGAAGGGGCTGCACGAGCGCGCGCGCGAGAAGGGGCTCTCCGTGATCCCGGACTGCGGCCTGGCGCCGGGGATGGTCAACGTCCTGGCCGAGCACGGCATCCGCCAGCTGGACACCACGCGCGCGGTGCGCATCTACGTGGGCGGGCTCCCGCAGAACCCGCAGCCGCCGCTCAACTACCAGATCGTCTACTCGCTGGAAGGGGTGCTGGACTACTACACGACGCTGTCGTGGGTGCTGCGCGACGGGCGCCCGCTGCAGGTGGCCGCCCTCAGCGAGGTGGAGGAGCTCGAGTTCGCCGGCGCCGGCACGCTGGAGGCCTTCCACACGGCGGGCGGCCTTTCGACGATGGCGCAGCGCTATGAGGGGCAGATCCCCTCGATGGAGTACAAGACGCTCCGCTACCCCGGCCACGCCCGCGCCATGGAGACGATCCGCGACCTGGGTCTATTGGGGCTGGAACCGGTGGAGGTGAAGGGGCAGCAGGTGAGCCCGCGCGACCTGTTCATCTCGGTGGTGGGCCCCAAGCTGCGCAAGAACTACCGCGAGAGCCCGGACATGGTGGCGCTGCGCGTGGAGGCGGAAGGGGAGAAGGACGGCGAGGATACGCTCCTGCGCTGGGACCTCCTGGACCGCTTCGACCCGGCCACGGGGATCACGGCGATGATGCGCACCACGGGCTTTTCGCTCGCCATCACCGGCTCTCTGCAGGCCGCCGGCGACATCGAGCCCGGCGTCTGGACTCCGGACGAGTGCATGCCCGCGGCCGTGTACATCGACTCGCTGGCGCGCCGCAACGTCATGATCCGCGAGCACCGCCTCTCCCCCGCCACCGCCACGCGGTAGGCGCAGACCCACTCCTGCTCGTCACCTTGCTGCCCCTCCCCCAAAACTGCTGGGGGAGGGGCGCTGGCATGCGTGGGTGCGGGGTGCGCGGCCCGGCGCGGCGGAAGGCACGGGCAGCCACGCGGGGCTACCCCTACGTGGATCACGGCGCGGAGGGCGGGGGTCGAGACGGGGGAAAGGGCGGGCGCGATGAATCGCGCCCCTGCGGAAACCGGTGCGCGCAGACGGGCGGCGGAGCAGCGGCCGGCACGGGCGCGATGAATCGCGCCCCCTACGAGATCTGTGCGCAGGGTTTACGCCCCCTCTCCCGGGAACGTGAGGGCGCAGCCCTCTCCTGTTATCGGGAGAGGGGGCAGGCGAGTGTAACGAGCCGGGGGTGAGGGCCTTCCCTCACCGACCCACCAAGCCCCGCCCGCGCGCCACCAGGTGCGCCACGTCGTACGGGCCCTCCTCCTCGCCGCGGAGTATGCGGTAGGCGCCGGATCCGATCGCCGCGAGGCCGAGGAAGAAGATCCAGACCCCCGCCCCGCTGCCGGCGTTCATCCACCACCAGGCAAAGAGGAAAAGCCCGGCGGCCGGGGCGAAGACGCGGAAGGCACGGGAGCCCTGCCCGTCGCGGCGCGTGGCGGCCCACAGCACCAGCGCCAGGAGGAGCGCCTCGGCGAAGATGGCGAACGACTGGTTGCGGCCCGACATCTCCCAGCCGGGCCAGTAGTACTGCGTCGGCGAGTAGTCGTAGGCGTACCCGTAGCCGTAGTTGCCGCTGCCGTCCGACCGGTACGCGTAGTTGTAGCTGTACCCGCCCGTGAAGTACCCGCTCGACGCGCCCCAGGTAAAGAAGAGCGAGGTGAGGCAGAGCACCACCCCCGCCGTCACGTTGCCGCGGTAGCCGCGCCGCGCCAGCGCCAGGTCGAACCGCCTGCCGAAGCCCTCCGGCGCCAGGCGCGCCTTGCGGGCCTGGTCCCACCCCAGGAGCACCGCGGCGCACAGCCAGAGGAGCGGCACCATCTCCAGCCGCAGGAGCTGGAAGGCGTGCAGCGCCACCAGCGCCGCGAACGCCGGGGCCACCAGCGGGTTCTGCAGCGAGGCGGGAAGGCGCACCGATTTGAGCGGCTTCCCCGCCGCGCGCAGCTCGCCCACCGCCGCCACCGCGCCGCCGGCCAGCATCAGCAGCGACCAGAGGGGGCCGATCCCGGAGACCATGGGGAGGAGCGAGAGCACGATGGCGAGCGCCATCAGCCCGAGGCCCGCAAGGGAGACGGAGCGGCCGGGGATGCGGTCGAGCACCTCCGCGTTCTCGATGGTGCGCTCGAAGCCCTGCACCACCCGCGTCACCACCTGCTCGGCGGCGGATCCGGAGGGGGCGGGGAGGGCGGCGTTGGGATCGGAGGGATCGGACATCGGCGGGATCTCACGGGTTCGAGCGCCGAGGCGGGGCCCCGGGTGCGGGGCCCGGCCTCGCGGAGACAATCAGGAGCCGACGGCTCAGGTGCGGAACTCGCTCACCAGGTCGCGCATCTGCTGGGCCGCGTGGAGGAGCTCGGCGCTGGAGGCCGACATCTCCTGCGTGGCGGCCGACTGCTCCTCGGCGGCGGCGGAGACCTCCTCGGCGCTGGCGGCGTGCGACTCGGAGGTCGACGCCACCTCGGCCACGGCGGCCTCCACCCCGTCCATCGCGGAGCGGTTGCGCTCCACCGCCTCCTGCACCTGCCCCGCGGCGAGGCGCACCCCGTCCACCGCCGCAAGGATCTGCTCCAGCGCGCTGTCCGCGCCCTTGGAGACGTGCTCCACGTCGGCCACCTTGGTCTGCCCCTGCGCCATGGTGCCGACGACACCGGTGATGCGGGAGCGGATGGCGGTGACGTTCTGGGCCACCTCCTGCGCGGCGCGCGCCGAGCCCTCGGCCAGCTTGCGGACCTCCTCGGCCACCACCGCGAAGCCGCGGCCGTGCTCGCCGGCGCGCGCGGCCTCGATGGCGGCGTTCAGCGCCAGCAGGTTCGTCTGCCGCGCGATGCCGGTGATCGTCTCCACGAAGCGGTCGATCTGCGCGGAGGTCTGCTCCAGCTCCGTCACCTGGTTGGCGGAGGTCTGCACCACCTCGCGGATCTCCAGCAGGCGCTGCAGCGCGGTGGAGACCTCCCGCCGGCTCCCCGCCGCCACGTGGTAGATCTGCTCGCTGAGCGAGCTCACCATCCCGGAAGCGTTGGAGATCTCGCCGGCGCCGCGCTTCATCTCCCCCAGCGCCTCCTGCGCCGCTTGCAGGCCGTGCGACTGGCTCTCGGCGCCGCTGGCGATCCCCACCATCGCGGTGGCCACCTCGCCGCTGGAGGCGGCCACCTCTTCGCTGATGCTGGAAAGGTCCGACGCGAATGCGGAGATCCGCTCGGCCGTCGTCACCGTCTGCCCCACGATGTGGCGGAGCTTCCCGGCCATCCCGTCGAAGGCGGTGGAGAGCGCGGCGAACTCGCGCTTCATCGCCACCGGCGCGGTGCCGTGGACGCGCAGATCGCCCGCCCCCAGCTGCTCGGCCGAGCCCATCAGGTGCGCCATGGGGAGGGTGATGCTGCGCACCGCCGTGTAGACCGCGCCCAGCGCCAGGATCCCCGCGCCCAGGGAGAGGAGCAGAAGGATGATCTTGCGCTGGCGTGCGTCCTCGCGCAGGCGCTGCGAGGTGGCGTTCACCTTCTGCGCCTGGCGCTCGCTGACGCGGCGGATGGCGGCCTGCAGCTGCTCGGTGCGCGGGCGCACGGCGGCGATGCGGCGCAGCGCCCCCTCGCGGTCGCCAATGTCGGACTGGGCGTGGGCCAGAGCGTATTCCACCTCGATCTGCGAGTGGAGCGCGTCGATGGCGGCCACCTCCTGCTGCTCGGAAACGCTCAGGTCCTTGAGGTCGCGGTAGCGGCGGCGCTGCTGGTGCGCCAGCCGCCCCTGCTCCGCGAAAGCCTGCTCCGCGGCCGGCGAGGGGGTCAGCAGGTAGCGCTCGCCCGTGTTCATCTGCGCCAGGATCAGCGCCTCCAGCGAGGTGCCGATCTCGGAGCTCTGCTGAAGCGACTCCAGCTGCTCCTCCGCGTTGCCGACGATGCTGTCCACCGTGAACCAGCTGAGCGCGGCGCCGCCCAGGATCAGCAGGCAGAGGCTGATGCCGAACGCCCAGAGCTGCTCCTGGATGGTGCGAAAGAACTCCCTGCGGCGGCGCGGGGCCTGCGCGGGACGCATCTCGGGCCCGCCGGGAAGCGGGCCGACACGCGGCGGCGCGGCGGGCGGCGCGTCGGGCTCGGTGGCCAGGGCGGCGCCGTGCGACGACGTCGAAAAGGGCGCGGTCATGGACGCGGGGGCGAGCAGGGGTGAGCGGGGCGGGTGTTCCGCATTCTATCGGGGACGATGAACGATTGTCAAACGCCGTACGCGGGCCACGGTGGCGCGGCGGAGCATCGGCTCTGGACCGGGAGTGTGCAAAACGGCAAGCGAGCTGTGCGGGGAGGATCAACAACTGTACGGCCCCCGCTGTGGGTTTGTCAACCGTCGTTGCAGGGGGCGGATCCGCGGGCTACGTTCCGTCCATCCTTTGTCTTAGCACCCGCGAAACGATCGCGCTCCACGCGTCATGAGCGACTCCACCGCACACGCCGAGGAAGAGGCGGACAGCCGGGCGTACGACCCGCACCTGCTGCGCCGCCTCCTCCGCTACCTGAGCCCGTACCGCGGCCGGGTCGCGGCGGCGCTGGTGCTGCTGGTGATCGAATCCATCACGCAGCTGGCGGGGCCCTGGCTCACCAAGATCGCGCTCGATCGGGCGATCCCCGACCGCGATGTCGACTTCCTCCTCCTGCTGACGGCGGCGTACGCCCTGTCGCTGCTGGTTGGCTTCGTGTGCGAGTACGGGCAGACGCTGCTCACCACCTGGCTGGGACAGCGGGTGATGTTCGACCTGCGCACCGAGATCTTTGGGCACCTGCAGCGCCTCTCCCTGCGCTACTTCGACCGCAACCCCGTGGGGCGGCTGATGACGCGGGTGACCAACGACGTGGAGCAGCTGAACGAGGCGTTCTCGTCGGGGATCGTGACGGTGTTCGGCGACATCTTCACCCTCGTCTTCATCCTGGCCGCCATGCTGCGGCTGGACTGGCGGCTGGCGCTCGTCACCTTCACCGTGCTCCCGCTGGTGGCGGTGGCGACCTTTGTGTTCCGGGCGCTGATCCGCTCGGCGTACCGCGACATCCGCGTGAAGCTGGCGCGCATCAACGCGAACATGCAGGAGAGCGTCACCGGAATGCGCGTCCTGCAGCTCTTCGGCCGCGAGCGGCAGGCGATGGAGCGCTTCGGCGCCATCAACCGCGACCACCTGGACGTGAACCTTCGCTCCATCACCTACTACGCGCTCTTCTTCCCCGTCATCGAGGTGCTGACGGCCGCCGCTCTCGCGCTGATCCTCTGGTACGGCGGCGGCGAGACGATCCAGGGCACGATGACGGTGGGGACGGTGGCGGCCTTCCTCCAGTACACGCGCCGCTTCTTCCGCCCGCTGCAGGACCTCTCGGAGAAGTACAACATCCTGCAGGCCGCCATGGCCTCGTCCGAGCGCATCTTCGAGCTGCTGGACACCGAGCCCGAGATCCGCGACCCCGTGGCCCCCGTGCACCTGCCCGTGTCGGGGCGCGGCGAGATCGAGTTCCGCGACGTATGGTTCCGGTACGATGTGGAACGGGGAACGGGGAGCGGAGAACGGGTGGAGGACGACGGGCAGTGGGTGCTGCGCGGGGTGTCGTTCCGCGCGGCGCCGGGGGAGCGTGTGGCGATCGTGGGGGCGACGGGGGCGGGAAAGAGCACCATCATCAACCTGCTGATGAGGTTCTACGAGCCGCAGCGGGGGGAGGTGCTGTTCGACGGGGTGCCGGTGTCGCGCGTGCCGGTGAAGGAGCTGCGCGATCGCATCTCGCTGGTGCTCCAGGACGTCTTCCTGTTCAGCGAGGACGTGCAGCGCAACATCCGCCTGGGCCGCGACGACATCCCGGACGAGGCCGTGCGCCGCGCCGCCGCCCGTGTGGGCGCGGACCGCTTCGTGGCGCGCCTCCCCGCCGGCTACGCGCAGCCGCTGGGCGAGCGCGGGACCTCGCTCTCGGTGGGCGAGCGGCAGCTGGTGAGCTTCGCCCGCGCCCTGGCCTTCGACCCGCTCGTCCTGGTGCTGGACGAGGCCACCTCCTCGGTCGACTCGGAGCTGGAGGCGCGGATCGACGACGCGCTCGCCACGCTGATGCAGGGGCGCACCTCACTGGTGATCGCCCACCGCCTGTCGACCATCCAGGGCGCGGACCAGATCCTGGTGCTGCACCACGGCGAGCTGCGCGAGCGCGGCACCCACGCCGAGCTCCTCCAGCGCGGCGGCCTGTACGCGCGCCTGTACGAGCTGCAATTCGTGCGGTCGGCGTTGGCGGCGGGGGCCGGCGGCCACGCCGGGGCGCGCGCCGGGAGCTAAAGCCCCCGGCCGGTACGACGGGAAGGCGGCTGAAGCCGGCTCGAACACCGCCCATTTCCTGCGGGGAGCGCTGCTCCGTCCTCTCCCCGGCACCGAACCGTGGCGCGGAGCGAAGGAGACGGGCTCTCCCGTGAGCACCGCCCCATCCCATGTTCGACGGCGGTTCATGGAGATCAAACACCCCCGCGGTGCTATCTTGGAACGAGTTCGCGACGCGGGGCTTCGTGCCGCACTTACTCGCCGCGGCACGTGTGGATGACACGATTCTACAGGAGCAACACGGATGAGCGCCGTACCGTTTGATCAGCTGCCGGACGACGCGCGGGTGTGGGTGTTCGCGGCGTCGCGCCCGCTCACCGAGGCGGAGAGCGCGGGGCTTCTGCGCGGAGTGGACGGGTTCATCGAGCGCTGGGCGGCGCACGGGGCGCCGGTGCGGGGCGCGCGCGACTGGCGCCACGACCGCTTCCTCCTGGTGGGCGCGGACGAGCGGGCGACCGGCGTCTCCGGGTGCTCCATCGATTCGCTGTTCCACGCCCTCGCCGCCGCCGAGGCGGCGACCGGCGTCACGCTCCGCGATTCGTCCTTCGTCTTCTTCCGCGACGCGGCCGGCGAGGTGCGCTCCGTCCCCCGGCCGGACTTTCGGCGCATGGCCGCCGCGGGCGAGGTGGCCGAGGACACCGTCGTCTTCGACAACACCGTTACCACCGCCGGCGACATGCGCGCCGGCCGCTGGGAAACGCGGCTGCGCGATGCCTGGCACGCCCGCGCCTTCCCCATTGGCGCGGCGCGGTGAGACTGGGCGCCCGGGCGGGCATCGCATCGATTGTGGCGGGGGCACCTTGATCCCCACGAACTGCTGACCGAACATGGGACGGGCCGTCCCCCGGTGTTTCGGCGTCCATCCCCCGGCCGTCAAAAAAGCCCCGGACCTGCGTTGGTCCGGGGCCTTTCTGCATCGCCGTCGTGCTCGCCTACCGCACGACTCGGGTGGACACCGGCTCCGGGCCGCGGCGCACCAGCTCTTCCATGCGGCCCACGAACGTGTGGTCGCCGGCGCGGCTCTCGCCAAAGAGCCCGTCGCTGTTGTCCTCCGCGTGGCGAGTGGGCGAGTACAGGTTGAGCCACAGGTCGAACCGCTCGCCCATGCGCAGCACCGCGTAGAAGTAGCGCCCGCGCTCGCTGCGGTCCAGGAGGAAGAGGTCCGCGAGCACGGCGCCGATCGAAAACCAGAACATGCAGAAGCCCTTGATTCCGTCCAGCACCAGCTTGGTGTGGAAGAGGACCAGGTCCCGCACGAGGACGAGTGGGCCGACGTGCTTCCGAGGCTGCATGATCGAATTTCCTGCTTTCGGGTGAGTAGCGGACGGGGGGTGTACGGTGGAGCTCACCCGATAGTTTCGCCGGGCGAGCTCAGCAGTCCGGCGCAGAGGGTTACTGCTGCACGTCCACGATCAGCCGGTTGGGACTCGGCACCACGAGAACGCGGTACGGGTTGGGAGTCTGCACACCCAGCACCACCTCCACCTCTCCCTCGAAGTCACAGATGATCTCCACCTCGCGCAGCACCGGCGTGGTGGCGACGATCTGGCGGTCGCGCACGGTCGCGTTGCCCGCGTCGTCGTGCGCCTGCGCGGCGCGGAGCCGCACCCTCAGCCATCCCTGCCCCGCGACTGCCACCGGCTCGCCCGAACCGCACGCGCGGACCGGCGAGTCCACGTACTCCACGTGGTACGGGGGCACGGGGCTGTCGCCGAAGTCGAGCACCAGTCGGTCGAAGCCGGCGTTCCGCC
>JAUJMI010000443.1 GCA_030446945.1 Longimicrobium sp.
GGCCGCCACGCGGGCTGCCCCTGTGATGTTTGCGGTGCGGAAGGCTGAAGGCAGGCAGACACGTACGTCTGGCCCGGCCGGATCGGTGTGGCGGCGCGGAGCGCGAGGTGGGCCGTATCTCCAGCCCGCTCTTCCGATAACAGAGGGCGGAGCCCTCTCCTGTTATCGGGAGAGGGGGCAGGCGAGTGTAACGAGCCGGGGGTGAGGGCCCCCCTTACCGCCCCATCCAGTAGCTCGCCTTGATGACGAAGATGTTGTCCGGGTGCTGGCGGAATACGGCCGCGGCGTCACGGTCGAAGGCGAAGTCGCCGTAGCGGGCGAATCCGCTGCGCTCCTGCTGCCAGACGAAGAACAGGGTGGAGCCGGGGCGGTACTCCCAGCGCAGCACCGCGCTTCCCCACAGCGAGCGGACGTTGAAGTCCGGGTTGCCGAAGGAGAAGTTCGCGGTGGCCGGGTCGCGGTCCGGGTCCAGGGTGTAGGAGGTGACGCGGCCGTCCTTGATCGTGGGCGTGAGCTGCGCCGCGTCGAACTCGTCCTTGTCGAGCTCACGCGGGCGCACGAACTCCTTGAAAGACTCGTAGTCGCCCGCGGCCACGAAGGGCTGCGCGAACAGCTCCAGCGTGAGGTCGGGCGAAAAGGTCCAGTTCAGGCGCGTGTTCACCGAGAGGGTGCGCTGCTCGATCTCGGCGAAGATGGCGCGGCGGCCAAGGAAGTGGGTGGCGCTCGGGTCGTCGAAGCGGCGGACGAACTGCGCGGCGCCGTGGCTCATGCTGAACGACGGGCCCACAGTGATCTGCACGTTGCTGGCGGGCTTGAAGCGCGCGCTCCCCCCGGCGTTGAACGAGCGCGAGCCCTCCGCGTTCCCGCTCCAGGACGGGTTCAGCGACAGCACCAGCGGCTTGCGGCTGTCGGTGCTCAGGTTCACGAAGCCGAACCAGTCGGTGGGCCGGCGCACGACCCCGGCGCCGCGCGTGGCGCGGTCGTCGTAGACGCCCGGCCGGTACTGGAGGTAGGTGGCCCAGTTCCAGTAGTTGAGGAACTGCCCGCCGACGTACGAGGCCACCTGCAGATCGGTGCGGTCGCCGTCGAAGTTGTGCTGCTGCTGGCCGCCGCCGATCCAGGTGAGCCGGCGGTACCAGGAGCCGGGCTTCGTCCACTGCCGCACCAGGTTGGCGTTCATCCACACGTAATCCGCGCGGTTCATGAAGGCCATGTCGTTGACCTCGAAACCGGGGCTGCGGTAGTTGAGCGACGTCTCCCAGAGCCAGTTCCCCGTCTCCTTGGAGGCGCGCGCGTACCCGCCGAAGCCGCGCATCGCCGTGGCCGAGACGTCGTACAGGTCGGAGAAGATGCCGTTGCCGCCGCTCACCCGGTCCGGGCGGTCGAAGTAGCGCGCGCTGGAGCGCTGCAGCCGCCCGATGGCCAGCGAGTCACCCTGCACGCTGGAGAGGGCGAAGTTCCCCATCAGCCGGTACTTCTGCCCCGCCGAGTACAGGTTCCAGTCCGCGCCGATCGTCTCGGCGTGCGACGCGATCCGCTCGCGCAGCGCGGCGTCGCCCTCGCCGAAGCGGCGGATGACGGAGGTGCCGATCACGCCCCAGGTGTAGCGCCCGCCGCCGGTGGTGCGGCGGGCGCGGGCCAGCGCGTAGTTGGTGAACGGCTCCACCGCGACCTCGTCGCGCGTGCCGTCCGTCTTCTGCACCTGCGCCAGCTCGCGCGCCGTCACCGCCTCCAGCGCGCCGAGCTGCCATCCGCCGCCCGTGCGGCCGGTGAGCTTGGCGGCACCCAGCATGCGCGTGTTGCGCGGCACGTCGGTGAACTGGAGCCCGCCGGGGAGCCCTCCCTGCGGCGCCCGCCCGATGCGCCGCGAGTAGAAGAGCGACATCCCCTCCACGTTGCTGCAGTTGAAGCAGTTGAGCCCGCCGAACGACAGCAGTCCGCTCCCTTCCACGAAAAAGGGGCGCTTCTCCTCGAAGTAGCTTTCGAACGCGGAGAGGTTCACCACCGCCGGGTCCTGCTCCACCTGCCCGAAGTCCGGGTTGATGGTGGCGGAGAGTGTCAGGTTGGAGCCCAGCAGCATGCGCACGTCGCCGCCGATGCGCGTGTCGTAGGCGCTGGCGTCCTGGAAGGGGCTCCCCGGCTGGGTGGGGCGCACGTACGATGCGCGCGCCACGGCGTACGGCATCAGCTCCACCCCGCGCGGGCGCTTGACGATGCGCACCCCCTCCAGGTGGCCGAAGCGCTGCGGCCCGCCCGCCTCCTGGCGCCCCCAGAACGACCACATGGAGAGCTCGTTGAGCCGCTCCACGTAGCGCGAGATCTGCATCCCCCACGTCTGTTGCGCGTCGCGCGAGAAGCGGAGCTGCGACCAGGAGATGCGCAGCTCGGCCGTCCACCCGGCGGAGTCGACATGGGTCGCCGCCTCCCAGATGGGGTCCCACGACGGGTCAGCGGACGCCGAAGCCTGCCCGGCGTCGTACTTCACGCCGGACGGGTTGATCTGGAAGATGGTGCGGCCGGTGTGGTCGTGGAAGGTGTCGAAGACGAGCTGGATGTAGTCGCCCTCCACGTTCTGGTCGCGCCGCGCGAGGCGGGTGCGCACCCCGGCCGCGCCGAGCGTGTCCCGCATCCGCGCGCCGACGTAGAGCGCCTCGTCGTCGAAGGCGAAGCGCACCTCGGTCCGCTGCGTGGCGGGCTCCCCCTCCTTGGGCTCCTGCTGCCGGAAGTCGCCCGCCGCCGGCGCCGTGCTCCAGATCCCTTCGCTGAGCACCCCGTCCAGCACGATGGCCTCCGTCTTTGCCACGGCCTGAACGGTGGGCACGGGCTTGTCGTGCCCCGCGGCATTGGACACCTGCACGGCGTTCTGCGCCGCCGCCGGCGCGGCGGCCAGGGCGGCGGCGGCGGCGATTCGGAGCGGGATCGAGGATCGCATCGGAGGGCGCACGTTGGAGGTCGCGAAACTGCGGACCACCTTCTGATGCCCGGGTGCGGGGAAAGGTTGGAAGGGATGGGGATGGGGGATGGGGGATGCGGGGCAGCCAGCGGGGGAACGGGGAACGGGACAGCCGGCGCGAGCCTTCGCTTTTGCCGGCTGTCCCCTATTCCCTATTCCCTATTCCCTATTCCCTAACCAGATGAAACCGCTCCTGCCGCCGCAGCACCCAGTGCCGCGTGCCGGACTCGTCCAGCCGGGCCTCCTCCTCCAGGCCCATGCGCACGGGCTGCCCGT
>JAUJMI010000444.1 GCA_030446945.1 Longimicrobium sp.
TGAGCCCAGTTGCCGTCGGGGCGCCTGCAAACGATCCGGGCTCTGCCGTTCATCGATATCTCCGTCGAAGGGGTCGAAGGCAGCTCAGGGCATCCCCGCCAATCGTTTGGCCTCACCCGCACTCGCTGTAGCCGCAGGCGTGGCACTTCATGCAGCCCTCGGCGAACTCCAGCTGGCTGTTGCACTCCGGGCAGGTGCCCATGAAGGACTCGCCCGGGTCGTACGTCCCCAGGTTCAGCGAGGGCTGCGCGACGGCGGCGACCACAGGAGACGTGGCGTCGACGTTGGTCAGCGGGAGGACGGCCTCCGGGATCAGCTCCTGCTGGATGCCGGCCTTCTCCTGCTCGCGGAGGCCGATGGCCTGCGCGATGGCGTCCGGCAGGGAGAGCACCTTGTTCTGCCCGAAGCCGATGGCGCGGTCGGACGAGATGCCGCGGAGCTGCTGGTAGACGTCGTTCACCGGCACCCCGAAGCGCAGCGAGAGCGAGATCAGCCGGCCGATCGCCTCCACGTCCGCCATGGCGACGGAGCCCGCCTTGCCCAGCGTGGCGAACACCTCGAAGGGGTGGCTCTCCCCGTCCTCGTTGATGGTCACGAAGACGTCGCCCAGCGGAGAGGTCATCTTGCGCGTGGTGCCGCGCAGCACGTCCGGCCGCTTGCGCTTGAGGCGGCGGGCCTGCGTCACCTGCGACTCGGCCGTGGCCAGGGCGGTGCGCAGGCGGGCGACCTCGCGCTCCAGCCTGGCCTCGCGCTCGGCGGCCTCGGCCAGCTTGGAGTGCGCGGCGGCGGCGTCGGCAGATTCGGCCGCCTGCTGCGCCGGCGTCTTGGTGGCGCCGGTGGAGAGCACCTGGTTGTCGCGGCTGCCGTCGCGGTAGACGGTGACGCCCTTGCAGTTGAGCTTGTACGCCAGCTCGTAGATCTCGCGGACCTGCTCCACCGTGGCTTCGTTGGGGAAGTTGGTGGTCTTGCTGATCGCCGAGTCGCAGTACTCCTGGAAGCCGGCCTGCTGGCGCACGTGCCACTCCGGGGTGATGTCGTGCGCCGTCACGAAGGCGCGCTGCACCGCCTCGGGGACCTCGGGGAAGTGGATGTGGCCGCTCTCCGCGATGCGGCGCATCAGGTCGTCCGAGTACCACCCGCCCGCCTTCGCCACGCGCACGAACTCCTCGTTCACGTCCGGCATCAGCGAGCCGGCCTGGTTGCGCATGAACGCCACCGCGAAGAGGGGCTCGATGCCGCTGGAGCACCCCGCGAAGATGGAGATGGTGCCCGTGGGCGCCACCGTGGTCACGTTGCAGTTGCGCAGCCTGCGCATGGGGCGGATGCGGTCGCCGTTGGGCGCGCGGGCGCACGTCTCGTCCGGACCCCAGATCGACTTCTCCCACTCGGGGAAGGCGCCACGCACCTCGGCCAGGCGCTCGCTCTCCTTCTTCGACTCCTCGTCCAGGAACTCCATGATGCGCCGGCCGATCTCCACCCCCTCGGCGCTGTTGTACGGCACACCCAGGCGGATCAGGAGGTCGGCGTAGCCCATCACCCCCAGCCCGATGCGGCGGATGCGGTTCGCCAGGTCGGTGATCTCGGGGAGCGGGTACTGGTTGGCGTCGATCACGTTGTCCAGGAAGTGCGTCGAGTGGCGCACCACGCGGCGGAACTCCTTCCAGTCCACCTTTTCGTACCAGGGCGACTCCGCCGGCACGTCGTCGCGTACGAAGAGGCCGACGTTCACGGAGCCCAGGTTGCACACGTCGTACGGCAGCAGCGGCTGCTCGCCGCACGGGTTGGTGGCCTCGTAGGCGCCCAGGTGCGGCACCGGGTTGTAGAAGTTGGCCCGGTCCACGTAGAACACCCCCGGCTCGCCGGTGCGCCACGCGTTCTGCACCACCTTGTCCCACACCGTGCGCGCGTCCTGCTGGCGCACGACCTCGTTGTTGCGGGGATTGACGATGGCGTACGACTCGCCGCGCTCCACCGCGTTCATGAACGCGTCGGTGACGGCGACGGAGATGTTGAAGTTGGTGATCTTGGTGATGTCCTGCTTGCAGTCGATGAAGTCCAGGATGTCCGGGTGGTCGACGCGCAGGATCCCCATGTTGGCGCCGCGCCGCGTGCCGCCCTGCTTCACCACCTCGGTGGACGAGTCGTAGAGCGACATGAAGCTCACCGGCCCGCTCGCCACGCCCGTGGTGCTGCGCACCAGGTCGCCCGAGGGGCGGATGCGGCTGAACGAGAACCCCGTGCCGCCCCCCGACTGGTGCACCATCGCCATGGAGCGCAGCGTGTCGTACACCCCGCTGTCGCCGTTCGACAGCGCGTCGTCCACCGGCAGGACGAAGCACGCCGAGAGCTGCCCCAGCGGCCGCCCGGCGTTCATCAGCGTCGGCGAGTTGGGCTCGAAGAGGCGCTTCGTCATCAGCGCGTAGAACTCGCGCGCGACCGTCTCCACCTCCTCGTCGCTGGCGCCGTACGCACGGTCGGCCGAGGCGATGGTGTAGGCGACGCGCCAGAACATCTCCTCCGGCACTTCCACCGGCTGACCGGCCGCATCCTTTTTGAGGTAGCGCTTGGCGAGGACGATCCGGGCGTTGTCGGAGAGCTCCGCGCGGGGGAGGTCCACCTGCGAGGGGGCGGCGGTTTCGATCGGCGTGGTGGGGGTCATTCGGCCATCCTCGGGTGCTGGGGTTGAGCGCAAACAGTGGAATGATGGGCGTTTACATTCGCCCGGCGGGCGGACCACACGCTGTGCGGGTAGGCACAAGCTGTAGCGGGAAGACAAGAGTACACGCCCAACAGGTTGTGGTCAAGGCTCCCGCGGGGGAGCACACGCGGTTGCCTGTTCGTACCCGGCCAATGGCTTCCGGTGCGGCCCCGCGAGTCCAAATAGGCCTCCTGCCGAGCGTTGCGTGAACGCCGCTTTTCCGCGACCGGCGGTTGCCAAACGCGGCGTGGCCCGGGAGGGTCCGGAGCCGCTCGAAAGAGGACATAGCGAGTGCGGGCCCCCACCCCCGCTCGTCACCTCGCGGCCCCTCCCCCAATAACTACCTGGGGGAGGGGCGTACGTGTAGGTCTCTGCGGGGGCGTGGATCGGGGCGGGGAGGGGTGCAAACGGCGCGGAGGCACGGAGAGAAGTACTCTCCGTGCCTCCGTTGTTCGGGCGAGCCGCGGTGGTCAGGGCATATCGGTCGGCTTGCGGTCCTTGTCCTCGCCGGGGCGGCCGCC
>JAUJMI010000445.1 GCA_030446945.1 Longimicrobium sp.
TGGCGCCGGCGCAACAGGTGTGATCCGTGCAACTGGACCCTTGCCGTCCACGCCCGCGGCGCCCGGCGCTCCGTCCTGGCCGGCAGGGCCGGCGGGCCCCACCGCTCCGTCCTTGCCGTCCACGCCCGCGGCGCCCTGCGAGCCCTGAGCGCCAGAAGCGCCAGTCTCACCCTTGGAGCCCGCGGGTCCTACGTCTCCCTGAGGTCCGGCAGGACCAGTAACGCCTTGCGGCCCGACGGGTCCAGCGGGGCCTGGAGCCCCCGCGGGTCCCGCATCACCCTCACACCCGTGTCACCCTTCGTGCCGGCCGCACCTGCGTCACCCTTCGCGACGGCACCTGTTGCAGCCCCGCGACACTCGCCACAACAACAGAAAAAAGCATCACACGGGGAACAGGGAGGGACCTGCAAGTCACAGAGAAAACCTTGGTTGCTGTTCTCTCGGTGCGTCCGTGTCTCCGTGCGCGGCCCGCAGTCGCAGTTCCACCCAACGCTTCGGGCGCGCCGGTGGACTGGTCAATCGTTCGAAGCTGCGGTACGAGGGCGTCCGGCGCCCGCCTGCACGCCTGAACTGGCGCGTGTAGCCGGCCGGGGGTGAACAGACGTATATTCGGCGCTCGTGGTTAGAAGCCGGAACGGATCGTGAAGGGCGGTCCCCACCCGCCAGCCCAGCAGACGACGGAGAGGACGCTTGAGCACGGATACGCTGATGCCCGAAGAAGCCGCCGCCCCTCCGCGGGAGTGGCAGAACTATCCGTCGCAGGACGACGGGGCGGAGCACACGGTCGTGGGGACTGTGAAGAGGCTGGGCGCACTGCACAGCCCGCAGCTCGACAACGAGCGCGAGGTCCTCGTGTACCTGCCGCCGTCGTACGCCACCGAGGCGGAGCGGCGCTACCCCGTGCTCTACATGCACGACGGGCAGAACCTCTTCGACCGAGCGACCTCGTTCGGCGCCGAGTGGGAGGTGGACCAGACGCTGGAGGCTGCCAGCGAGGACGGGCTGGAGGCGATCGTGGTGGGGCTGCCCAACATCGGCGAGGGGCGGCTGGACGAGTACTCCCCCTGGCCGGACCCCAAGCACGCCAGGGGCGGACGCGGCGACCTGTACCTGGACTTCATCGTGCAGACGGTGAAGCCCCTCATCGACGCCGACTTCCGCACCCGCCCTGACCGCCGCAGCACGGGGATCGCCGGCTCCTCCATGGGTGGGCTGATCTCCCTCTACGGCTTCTTTCGGAACCCCGGGACGTTCGGCTTCTGCGGGATCATGAGCCCAGCGCTCTGGTACGGCGGGCGCAAGATCTACGAGTTCGTGGAGCAGGGCCCCTTCGTCCCCGGCCGCGTGTACGTGGACGTGGGCACGCAGGAGGGGAAGCAGGAGCTCACCGACGTGCGCCAGCTCAAGGACCTCCTCACCAAAAAGGGGTACCGCCGTGGCTCCGACCTCCTCTACGTGGTGGAGATGGGCGGCGCGCACAACGAGGAAGCCTGGGCCCGCCGCCTGCGCCGCGAGCTGCACTTCCTGCTGGCCGTGCCGCCGAAGAAGCTGCTGCGGTAGGCGGGCAGGCCCCCGCCCCCGCTCGTCACCTCGCTGCCCCTTCCCCCAATAACTACCTGGGGGAGGGGGCGCTTGCATGCACCTGCGCGTAAACTCGGCTGTCCCTTTCCCTTCCCTCTCTCCCTTCCTCCGTGTCTCTGTCGGACGGCGGCCCTCCATCAGAAAGCGCCGCACGCTGGCTTCCGACGCGCGATCCGCCGAGAAGGTGGAGAGCGGGTGCTGCGCCACGGCCCGGAAAGCGTTTTCGTCAATGGTGGCGTACGATTCGGTGTTCCAGTACGGCCTGCGGGGCGCAGCGAACGGCGTCGGGGTCATTGCGGGTGCGGCGGTGAGCGGCGGGGGAGCCATCCCGACCTCCGCCCGCGTGCGCCGCGCGCTGGTCGCCTGCCCGGTCACGACCACGCCTTCCGGTGGAGCACGTCGCCCGAAAGCCAGCGCGCCGCCCGTTTCACAGTGTGCAAGCGCGGCGGGGGAGCGCGTCCTATCATCTGAAGCAGACGGGCGCCCCTGCGCCCGACTTCCACGCGGCCCCCGGCGGGCCGCTCTCGACCGGCGCGAACGGTGACGGCAGACTGGGGGGAGATCTACCGCAGGACCTACCGGGACCTGGTGCGCTTCCTCTACCACAAGGTGTGGGATGCAGAGCGCGCCGCGGACCTGGCCCAGGAGGCGTTCGCCCGTGCGCTGGGCAGCGCGCCGGACAACCCGCGCGCCTGGCTCTTCCACGTCGCGGCGAACCTGGCCCGCGACGAGGCGCGCACCGTCATCCGCCGCAAGAAGCACCTGGCGCTCCTCAAGGACGAGGCGGACCACGAGCGCCGCGCGGCACCCCCTCCGTCGGAGGAGATGGAGCATGGCGAAAAGGTGGAGAAGGTGAGGCAGGCGCTGCAACGGCTCGGCGAGCGCGACCGCGAGGTGCTGCTCCTGTGGGATGCGGGGCTGAGCTACCCCGAGATCGCGGCGCAGACGGGGCTCGCGCAGGGGGCCATCGGCACCACGCTGGCCCGCGCGCGGCGGAGGCTGGTAGAGGCACACACGCTCCTGGAAGGAACGCATGCAGCACGTGGATGAGGGCCGCCTGCACGCCTGGCTGGACGGCGAGCTGCCGTCCGCCGGCCCGGAGGGCGTGCGCGCGCTTGAGCGGCACCTGGAAGAGTGCGCCGCGTGCCGCGCCCGCGCCGGCGAGGAGCGGCGGATACGCGACGACGCCTCCTCCATCCTGCGCCGCGCCGAACCGGCGGAGCGCCCGGCGCCGGGGGTGATCCCCTTTCCCGCCCCCGCGCCCGCCCCGCCCCCCGCCCGGCCGTCGGGCGCGCTCGGCTGGGCGGCGAGCGAGCTGCTCGCCCTGGGGATCGGGTGGAGGGCGCGCCCGGAGCCCGAGCCGCCCGTCGCCATCAACGCGCCCCCCTCGCAGCCGCCCGCGCCCGCCGAAGCTGCTGGCTCCGCAGCGGCCGCACCGGCCGCACCGGCCTTGCCTGAAGTGCAGTCCGCGCCGACCGCCGCCGGCGTGACGCGAAACGCCCCGGCTCCCGCCCCGCGTCCCGGCCGGGTCGAGCGCCGCACCGTGCCCCCCGTCGGCGTGATGGTGCCCAACACGGCTCCAGCCGCTCCTCCAGCCTTGGCGGCGGTCGCGCTGGCCGAGGCTCCGCTCGCCGCCCC
>JAUJMI010000075.1 GCA_030446945.1 Longimicrobium sp.
CCCGCGCAGCACGGCGACGACGTTGCGGGAGGGTGCCTCCAGCGGCCGGGGCTCGAAGGAAAAGGTGCCGCTGACGGTGCGCCCGGCCGCTCCCGGACGCAGCCCGGCCGGCGCCGCGCCCAGCATCCGCTCCGCCACCGCCGACGTGACCAGCATCCCCGGCGCGCCCGTCACCGGAGCCGCCGGCGCCCCCGCAAGCCCGGACTGCTCCTCCTGCAGGTACTCCAGGACCGTCGGCGGCGAGATGTCCAGCGACGCGATGGCGACCGCCGCCGCGGCGGGGTACGGGTTGGTGCGCTGCGTGCGCCAGAAGCGGTACTCGGCGTTCCCGTTCGCCCCGCGCGGCGGAAGGAGGACGACGATCTTGCCGCGCGACTGCTCCTCGGTGATCATCGCGCGCCCGATCCGCCCGCCGAACACCACCTGCGTCCGTTGCGGCGCAAAAGTGGGGACGAAGGGGAAGACGTCTTCCGTCGTGGGAAGCGGCGCCCAGTCCGTCCACAGGCGCAGCGCGGAGCCGTCGATCGAGAGCGTGGCGCCGGGGTGGAGCCCTTTACGCGCCAGCGGGACCGTCTGGAAAAAGGTGCCGTTCTCGCCCATCGGCTCCAGCCCCGCGCGGCGCAGCTCGGCGGCGATGAACTCGGTGGCCATGACGTTGCCGCGCTCGCCGGCCTGGCGCCCCTTCATGGAGTCGTCCGCCAGCACGTACAGCCGCGAGCGGGCGTCCTCCACGCGGATCGGTCCGGCGGTGGGGCGCGCGGTGTGGGTGCGCGGCCCGTCCTGCGCGGCTAGCGGCGCGGCGATGATCCCGGCCAGGGCCAGGAACGGCGTGATGCGGAGCTGGGTCACGAGAAGGTATCGGGTTGCGGATCCGGTTAAACTGCATCTCACGCCGAGGCGCGGAGCCGCGGAGAGAACAACGGAGAACAGCTTCACACAGGGGACACAGAGGGAACCGCAAGCCACAGAGAAGCTTTTCTCTCTGTGGCTCCGTGCCGCTGTGAGCCCCGCCGTCACTGCGCCGGAGGCGTCTTCTTGGCGCCCGACGCGCGGGTGCCCTTGCGCGTGGGTGCCTTCTTCGCCGCCTTGCGCGGGCGGATTTCAGCGGAGACCTCGAGCGACGCGGCCAGCGCCGGTACGCTCTGCTGCGAACGGCGCGCGGACCGCTCCACCACCTCGCGCGCCTCCACCAGCAGCGCCTCCATGCGCAGGAGGATGCTCTGGAGCTCCGCGGCCTCGCCGGGGGGCAGGTGCTCGGTGTCGTCCTGCTGGTGGAAGACGAGCACGTCCACCAGCCCCATCGTGGCCAACCGGGTGAGCACGTTGCGGTCGGGCTGCTCCTCGCCGGATTCCCAGCGGCGCACCGTCTCCTCGCCTCCCTCCACGCCGAGCTGATCGGCCAGCGACGCCTGGCTCAGCCTCAGCCGACCGCGGATGCCGCGGATGATCTGCCCGATCAGGTGCTTGGGAAGAAGCCTGAGGTTCATGGTCTCCCGGCCGATGGAAGGAGAAGCAAGCGCCAGCTCCCAAGGAGAGTGTTTTGGGCCACCTTCGGACGCGTCCGCACCCCCTGCGCTCGCCCGCCGGTTGCACGCAAGCCGGGGGCCGCCATCGGCAGGCGCGGTTCGTGCCGACTGCTGGTGTACGCTGCCTTGCGGGGCGGAGTGGGCTGCCCCGCTCCCCGTCTCCGCCAACCCGCACCCGCGCCGCCGTTGCCAATCTACGAGAGCCCTGCTGGAAAAGACACGGATGTGGTGTGCTTTTCACACCTGCGCTGGGACCTCGTCTTCCAGCGCCCGCAGCACCTCCTCAGCCGTTGCGCGGCGGGGGCACGGGTGTTCTACGTGGAGGAGCCGGTGTGGGACGACGGCCCTGCGAGGCTGCGGGTGGACACACGGGAGCGAGGAGTGCGCCTGGTGACCCCGCACCTGCCCAGGGGCGGCGGCGGGGACCCCGACGAGGCGGTGCGCGCGCTGATCGACCGCCTCTTCCGGGAGCAGGAGATCGGCGCGTGCGTACTCTGGTACTACACGCCGATGGCGCTGGGGTACTCGGATCACCTGGAGGGGCTCGCGACCGTCTACGACTGCATGGACGAGCTCTCCGCGTTCCGCGGGGCACCCGCCGAGATGCTGGAGCGCGAGGCGGAGCTGCTGAGGCGCGCGGATCTCGTCTTCGCCGGGGGGCCCAGCTTGTACGAGGCCAAGCGCGGCCGGCACCCGTCCGTGCACCTCTTTCCCAGCAGCATCGACGCGGCGCACTTCGGGCAGGCGCGGGAGGCGCATCCCGATCCGTCCGAACAGGCGGAGATCGCGCGGCCTCGCATCGGCTTCTACGGCGTGCTGGACGAGCGGCTGGACACGGAGCTCCTGCGCGAAGCGGCCCTGCTGCGCCCGGACTGGCAGTGGGTGATGATCGGGCCGGTGGTGAAGATCGCGCCCGGCGATCTGCCGCGCCTCCCCAACGTCCACTACCCTGGGGCGCGCAGCTACCAGGACCTGCCGCGCTACCTGGCCGGGTGGGACGTGGCGGTGCTTCCCTTCGCCCGCAACGAGTCCACGCGCTTCATCAGCCCCACGAAGACGCCGGAGTACCTGGCTGCGGGGAAGCCGGTGGTCTCCACCCCCATCCGCGACGTGGTGCACCCCTACGGCGAGGCGGGGCTGGTGGCGATCGCCGGCACCGCGCGCGAGTTCGTGGCCGCCGTGGAAGCGGCGCTGGGCGACGAGGCGCATGCCGAGCGGCTCGCCCGCGTGGACCGGTTCCTGGACGGGATGTCGTGGGACCGGACGTGGGCCGGGATGGCGGAGCTGATGGAGGGCGTGGTGGCGGAGCGGCGGACGGCAAAGGAGAAGGGCTCACGGCCGCGTGCGCTGCGAGCCGCGGCGTACTGACCAGAACAAGAGGTGCGGCGCGATGTTCGACTACATGGTGGTGGGAGCGGGGTTCGCGGGGAGCGTCCTGGCCGAGCGTCTCGCGGCGGACGGGGGGAAGCGCGTGCTGGTGGTGGACCGCAGGCCCCACATCGCGGGGAACGCGTACGACCACTACGACGACGCGGGGATACTGGTCCACCGCTACGGGCCGCACATCTTCCACACCAACTCGCGCGAGGTGTTCGACTACCTCTCGCGCTTCACCGAGTGGCGGCCCTACGAGCACCGCGTGCTCGCCAGCGTGGACGGGCAGCTGGTGCCCATCCCCATCAACCTGAACACCATCAACCAGCTGTACGGGCTGGAGCTGAGCTCGTTCGACCTGGAGAAGTTCTTTCAATCCGTAGCCGAGCCTCGCGAGACGCTGCGCACCTCCGAAGACGTGGTGGTGAGCAAGGTGGGTCGCGAGCTGTACGAGAAGTTCTTTCGCAACTACACGCGAAAGCAGTGGGGGCTGGACCCGTCCGAGCTGGACGCGTCGGTCACGGCGCGCGTCCCCACGCGCACCAACCGCGACGACCGGTACTTCACGGACACGTACCAGGCGATGCCGCTACACGGCTACACGCGCATGTTCGAGCGGATGCTGTCGCACCCCAACATCAGCGTGATGCTGAACGCGGACTACCGCGACGTGGAGGGGGTGATTCCGTACCGCGAGATGGTGTATACCGGACCGATCGACGAGTTCTTTGAGATGCGGTTCGGAACGCTGCCGTACCGCTCGCTCCGCTTTCAGCACGAGACGCACGCCACGCCCGTGTTCCAGCCCGCGCCCGTGGTCAACCACCCCAACGAGCAGGCATACACGCGCGTCACTGAGTTCAAGTACCTCACCGGGCAGGAGCACCCCAAGACGAGCGTCGTCTACGAGTTCCCCTGCGACGAGGGCGACCCGTACTACCCGGTGCCGCGCCCCGAGAACGCCGAGATTTACCGCGCGTACAAGGCGCTGGCGGACGAGACCGAAGGGGTGCACTTCGTGGGCCGGCTGGCCACCTACCGCTACTACAACATGGACCAGGTGGTGGCGCAGGCGCTCACCACCTACGCGCGGATCTGCGGCCACAAGGCCGCGCCGGCACGATCCGGCGGAGGAGGTCGCCGTGCCAGCGCCGCGGCCACCCCTTGAGCTCTGGGGCGGGGTGGAGTGCACGGTCAACCGCGTGGGCGACCGGTACTTCGACCAGGTAGAGCGGTCCGGCCACGGCGCCCGGCCCGGCGACCTGGACCTGATCGCCTCCACCGGGATCCGTGCCCTGCGCTACCCCGTGGTCTGGGCGCGCACGGCGCCGGACGGGGTGGCCCGCATCGATTGGGCGTGGACGGACGAGCGCCTCGGGCGCCTGCGGGAGCTGGGAATCCGTCCCATCCTCACCCTCACCCACCACGGGAGCGGCCCGCGGCATACCAGCCTGGTGGACCCCGGCTTCGCCGCCGGGCTCGCGGAGTTCGCGCGCGCGGTGGCCGAGCGGTATCCGTGGGTGGACGCCTACACGCCCGTGAACGAGCCGCTCACCACCGCCCGGTTCAGCGGGTTGTACGGCCACTGGTACCCCCACGGAAAGGACTGCCCTACCTTTGCGCGTGCGCTGCTCACCCAGTGCCAGGCGATCTGCGCGGCGATGCGCGCCATCCGCGAGGTCGCGCCGGGCGCCAAGCTGATCCAGACTGAAGACGCGGGGAGGACGTTCAGCACCGCGCGCCTGGGCTATCAGGCGGAGTTCGAGAACGACCGGCGCTGGCTTGGCCTGGACCTGCTGTGCGGCCGCGTGGACCGCCACCACCCGCTGTGGGGGCACCTGGTGGGATGGGGAATCGCCGAGGCCGAGCTCCACGCCTTCGCCGAGACGCCGTGCCCCCCCGACGTCGTGGGGCTCAACTACTATCTCACGGGCGACCGGTTCCTGGACGAGCGGATGGAGCGCTATCCCGAATGGTCGCACGGCGGAAACGACCGGGAAGCGTACGCGGACGTGGAGGCGGTGCGGGTCCGCGGGGAAGGGATTCCGGGGCACGCGGAGCTCCTCCGCTCCGCGTGGGAGCGGTACGGCCTTCCGGTGGCGCTCACCGAGGTGCACCTCGGCTGTACACGCGAAGAGCAGCTCCGCTGGCTGCTGGAGGCCTGGGACGCCGCCGGGGCGGTGCGGGCCGCCGGCGGCGACGTGCTCGCGGTCACGGTCTGGTCGATGCTTGGCGCGTACGAGTGGAACTCGCTGGTCACGCGGGAAACGGGCTTCTATGAGCCGGGCGCCTTCGACCTGCGCGGCCCCGCGCCGCGCGCCACCGCGATCGCGCGGATGATGGGCGAGCTGAGCGCCGGGGGCCCGCCGCAGCACCCGGTGCTGGACGATTCGGGCTGGTGGCGCCGCGCGGACAGGTTCCAGTACCCCGTGGTCTGGACGCATGGCGCCGGGCCGGTGGAGGACGCCGGGCCGGGCGGACCCCCGCTGCTGATCGCCGGCGCCACGGGGACGCTCGGGAGGGAGCTCGGCCGCGTCTGCCGGGTGCGCGGGCTGTCGCACCGGCTCACGCGGCGCGGGGAGATGGACATCGCGGACCCGGCTTCCGTTGCCGCCGCGCTGGACGCCTTCCGCCCCTGGGCCGTGGTGAACGCCGCCGGCTACGTGCGCGTGGACGACGCGGAGCGGGAGCGCGCCGCCTGCCGCCGCGAGAACGAGGAAGGCCCGGCGGTGCTGGCCGCCGCCTGCGCGGCGCGCGGCATCCCGCTCGTCACCTTCTCGACGGACCTGGTCTTCGACGGGTGCAAAGGCGCGCCGTACGTGGAGAGCGACAGCGTGGCCCCGCTGAACGAATACGGACGCAGCAAGGCGGCGGCGGAGGCGCGGGTTCTGGCGCGGCATCCCGCCGCGCTGGTCGTGCGCACCAGCGCCTTCTTCGGCCCGCGGGACGCCCACAACTTCGTCACCGGGGCGCTGCGCGCGCTGGCGGAGGGGCGTCCCTTCGCGGCGGCGTGCGACGCGGTGGTCTCCCCCACCTACGTGCCCGACCTGGTGCACGCGGCACTCGACCTGCTGGTGGACGGCGAGCGCGGCGTGTGGCATCTCGCCAACACGGGAGCGGTCACCTGGGCGGAGCTCGCGCGTACCGCGGCGCGCCTGGCCGGCGCGGACCGGGCGCTCGTGGAGGCGCGGGCGACGACGGATCTCGTGCCCGCCCGCCGGCCGGCGTACAGCGTCCTGGGCAGCGAGCGCGGCACGCTGCTGCCGACCCTGGAAGACGCGCTCGGCCGCTACATGCGCGAGCGGGAAGCGGAGCGGCCGTCAGAGGTGCTTTCCGCCGCGAATTGACCGCTACCTTCGGCGCGGAGCAGGCGACGGTGCCGCGGCCATCCATACCCGGAGCACACGGCGACCGGATACGGGTGACGGGCGGCGCGGGGTTCATCGGCTCCCACGTGGCCGAGGCCTACCTGCGGCGCGGCGACGAGGTGGTGGTGCTCGACAGCCTGGTGCACGGGCGCAGGGAGAACGTCCCCGCGGGGGCCGAGCTCGTCGTCGCGGACATCCGCTCCCCCGAGGCGGCGGCGCTGGTGCGCGACGGCGGGTTCGACCTGGTGAACCACCACGCCGCGCAGATGGACGTGCGGGTCTCGGTGTCCGACCCCCGCTTCGACGCGGACGTCAACGTGCGGGGCCTGCTGAACCTGCTGGAGTGGGCGCTGGCCGGCGGGGTGAAGCGCGTGGTGTACGTGTCGTCCGGCGGCGTGGTGTAGGGCGAGCCCGACCAGCGCCCCACGCCCGAGACCGCGCCCAAGCTCCTCGAATGCCCGTACGGCGTCTCCAAGCTGGCCGGCGAGCAATACCTCTACTACTACTACCACCGCGTGCACGGGCTGGAGTACGCGGCGCTGCGCTACTCCAACGTGTACGGCCCCCGCCAGGACCCTCACGGCGAGGCCGGCGTGGTGGCTATCTTCTCCACGCTCCTGAGCAACGGCGAGCGGCTCAGCGTGCACGGGGACGGCGGGCAGACGCGGGACTACGTGTACGTGGGAGACGCGGTCGCCGCCAACATGCACGTCTCCGACGCATCGCTCCCCGCGGCGCGCACGCTGGACGACCGGGCCTTCAACGTGGGAGGGCGCATGGAAACGAGCGTGCTGGAGCTCGCCGCCGGGCTGGCCAGGGCTTCGCGGCGTCCCGCAGCCGTCGATCACCTGCCCGCACGGCCCGGCGAGCTCCGGCATTCCAGCCTGGACGCCTCTCCGCTGCGCCGGCTCGGCTGGAAGGTGGGAACAGCCCTGGAGGACGGCCTGGGCGGCACGTACCGCTGGATCGCGGGCGCCTGAGCTTCAGCGCCCCCCCAGCACCCGCCGCGCCGCGCGCTCCAGCACGTCCACCGCCACGGGGAGCGCGTCCTCGCAGACGTCGAAGCGGGGGGAGTGGTGCGGGTGGACGGCGCCGCGTGCCTCGTTGCGGGCACCCACGAAGAAGTAGCAGCCGGGCACCCGCAGCAGGAACTCGCCGAAGTCCTCGGAAGCCATCGTGCGCACGTCCGGGTCGGTGCGCACGCGCTCGGCGCCCACCGCTTCCTCCGCGGCCAGGCGTACGGCTTCGGCGAGGGCGGGGTCGTTGATGGTGGGCGGGGTGTCCTGCACGTAGCCGAAGCCGTACTCGGCGCCGAGGGCGGAGCACACGCCGGCCACCACGCGCTCGATGCGGCGCGGGAGCTCGGCGCAGGCGTCCACGTCGAAGGCGCGCACCGTGCCGGTGAGCCGCGCCGTGTCCGCGATCACGTTCTGCGCGCCGCCGGCCCGGAAGGTCCCCACCGACACCACCGCCGATTCCAGCGGCGACACGTTGCGCGAGACGATGCTCTGCAGCGCCACCACCACCTGGCTCCCCACCAGCACCGCGTCGATCGTCTCGTGGGGAAGGGCGCCGTGCCCGCCGCGCCCGCGCAGCGTGATCTCGAACGTCCCCGCCGACGCCATGAACGGTCCCGGCACCACGCCCACCACGCCGCTCTCCATCCCCAGCCACACGTGCAGCCCCAGCGCCGCGTCCACCCCGTCCAGCACCCCCTCCTCCACCATGCGCAGCGCGCCGCCGCCGCCCTCCTCCGCGGGCTGGAAGACGTAGCGCACGGTGCCGCCCCACTCCCCACGCGTGCGCGCCAGCCGCTCCGCCACCGCCAGGCCGATGGCGACGTGCGCATCGTGCCCGCAGGCGTGCATCACCCCCGCGTGCGTGGAGGCGAAGTCGTGCGCGCACTCCTCCTCGATGGGGAGCGCATCCATGTCCGCGCGCAGCAGGAGCGTGGGCCCCGCGCCCGCGCCGCGCAGCGTGCCGACCACGCCGGTCTCGGCGACGCCGGTCTTCACCTCGTAGCCGGCGGCGCGCAGCCGCTCCGCCACGATGGCGGCGGTGCGGTGCTCCTGGAAGCCCAGTTCCGGGTGCCGGTGCAGGTCGCGCCGGGTGCGAATGAGGAGGTCGAGCTCTGCGGTGGACATCGACAGGTGCGTGAGTGCGTTCGTGCGTGAGTGCGGCGTGTCACACCGAGCCGGGAAGTGCGACACTCCGCCTGGGTCGGCCCTAGCGGTCGCGCTCCAGCATTCCGCCCTCGTGCACGGCGTGCTCGCGGGCGGTCTCCTGCGCGGCCTCGTTGCGCGAGGAGTTCTGGTACTCGTCACGGATGCGCTGCATCATCTGCTCGCGGCGGTCGAAGAGGCGCCTGGGGGTGCGCGGCGCGTGCTGGTCGAGCGCGTATGCGGCCAGGATGGGGAGCGCCACCGTGGAATCGACGTAGCACACCACGGCGTCCGGGAGGCGGTCGGGGTCGATCTTCCCCCACGACACGGCCTCGGCGGGGGTGGCCCCGGAGAGGCCGCCGGTGTCGGGGCGGGCGTCGGTGATCTGGAGGAAGTAGTCGTGGCCGCGCTCGTCGATCCCCATCACCTCCTGGATCTGCGGCTCGGTCTGCAAGGCGAAGTTCTTGGGGCTCCCGCCGCCCAGGATCCAGATGGCGGACTTGCCGCCGCCGCGCTTGGCGTCCAGGACGATGGCGGCGGTCTCGTTGACGTCGGCGTTGACGTCGAACATCAGCTTGTTCCCCTGCAGCGCCTTGGCCGCCACGTTCATCCCGATCGACGAGTCGCCGGGCGACGAGGTGTAGATGGGCACCGCGTGCTCGTACGCCGCGGCCAGCAGCGACTTGCGCCCGATCCCCAGCTCCTCCTCGCGCGCGGCGACGTACTTGCCGCACAGGTAGTGGAACTCGGCGCTCGACATGGGGCGCTGGAACTCGGGGCCGGTGATGATCTGCCGGAAGAAGGCGTCCGTGTCCAGCAGCACGGAGTAGTCGAAGAAGATGTCGTAGATGCGGACGACCTCCTCCTCGCGCAGGACGGTGTCGGAGATCTGCGCGCTCCCCTGGCGCAGCTCCAGCCCGATGCCGAAGTGCGTGTCGTGGTACAGGTTGGCGCCGGTGGAGATGATCCAGTCGACGAACCCGGCCTCGATCAGCGGGATCACCGAGCTCATCCCGAGCCCCGCCGGCGTCAGCGCCCCCGTCATGGTCAGTCCCACGGTGACGTCTTCCTCCAGCATCTTCCTGGTGAGAAGATGGCACCCCTCCCGCAGCCGGGCCGCGTTGTACGCCTGGAACGTCCCGTCCACCAGATCGGACACGCTCAGCCCGGGCCCGATCCGCGTGGGCTCGATGCGCTTGCCGCTCAGGAACTTGCTTATCGACATGTCCTAAGGTCCTAAGTGCTAAGGGCTAAGTCCTGGAGCCTGGTGCGCGCAGGACATATCCTACAACCTCATGAGTGCGCGTTTTGGGCCCTCCCGCATTGGAACGATGAAGATCACCCGATTGGAGGACCTTCTGGTCTGGCAAAAGTCGCGAACCCTCGCGGTCTCCGTGCACCAGGTGACTGGCGGGTCTTTCGCGCGACTTCGGGCCACGGGATCAGGTCCGGCGCGCGGCCGTGTCCGTGATGTCGAACATCGCCGAGGGATTCGGTCGCTACAGCCGACCTGAAGTCCGCCCTTTCGTCACGATCACCCGGGGCTCTCTCGCCGAGGTGCAGAGCCAGCTCTACCTTGCCCGCGACCTTGATTACCTCACCGAAGCTGATCATCGGCCGTTGAACACCCGCTGCATCGAGCTAGACCGGATGCTCGCCGCCCTCCGAACCACCCTGGACCGCGACCGAATCCTCCCCGGCACCTAGCACTCAGCACTTGGCACTTAGCACTCCCTCATTCCCCATCGTGCTTCTCCGGACTCGCCGGCGTCTCATCTCTTACCTTTGGACTAACCATCTTCCCCACGCTCTTCGCCTCCGCGGTGGCGCAGTTGCGTCTGTGGCAGTCGACGATGATCTGCGCGACCTCCTCGGGGGAGTCGGTGACGACCATGAGGCGCAGGTCCTCCGGCGAGATCTTCCCCTCGGCCAGGAGGGTGCCCTCGATCCAGTCGAGCAGCCCCTGCCAGTACGAGCGGCCGAAGAGGATCACCGGGAAGTCGCGGACCTTGTCGGTCTGGATCAGCGTCAGCGCCTCGAACAGCTCGTCCAGCGTGCCGAAGCCGCCGGGGAAGATGACGAACGCCTCGGCGTACTTGACGAACATCGTCTTCCGGACGAAGAAGTACCGGAAGTTGATGGCGACGTCCACGTACGGGTTCACGTGCTGCTCGAAGGGGAGCTCGATGTTGCACCCCACCGACAGCGCTCCCGCATCGCGCGCCCCGGCGTTGGCCGCCTCCATGATCCCCGGGCCGCCGCCGGTGAGTATGGTGAACTTCGCCTCACCCAGCAGCCGCGCCGTCTCGCGGGCCAGCGCGTACTGCTCGTGGTCCGGCTTCACGCGCGCGGAGCCGAAGATGGTGACGGCGGGGCCGAGGTTGGCCAGCGCGTCGAACCCCTCGACGAACTCGCCCATGATGCGGAACACCCGCCACGGGTCCGTGTGCACGAAGTCGCCCGCGCGCGCCGGCGCCTGCGCGGGCGATTCGAGGAGACGCTCGTCCTCCGTGGGGGCGCCCGTGCGCGCGGCGCGGTTCAGCGACAGGTTCTCCTGTTTGGCTTCGGCCATCGTACCCGGTGTGGAGTGGTGGACGTGCCGCCCTCGCGCCGGAGCGGCGCGGACGACAAAATAGAGCCGGGCCGCCGCCACGCAAAACCGCGTCCGCGGCCCGCACATCTTTCCCACACGCGCGAGACCGGATGAGGCGACGGACGGGCAGGGCATCAGGGCGGTTGGTGGCGGCGGCGCTGGCCCTGGCGGCGTGCCGCGGCGACCGCACCGACGCGCCCGAAGTCCAGACGGTGGTGGACACGACGAGCGCGCCGGGGGCCGTGGTGACGCTCGCCGTGCCCGAGCCGATGGGGTGGAACCAGGAGGACACCATCGTGGTCGCCCTCGC
>JAUJMI010000446.1 GCA_030446945.1 Longimicrobium sp.
CATCGACTCCACGTCGCGCCCCACGTACCCCACCTCCGTGAACTTGGAGGCCTCCACCTTCACGAAGGGCGCGCCCGCCAGCCGGGCCAGCCGTCGCGCGATCTCCGTCTTCCCCACCCCGGTGGGGCCGATCATGATGATGTTGTTGGGGACGATCTCCTCGCGGAGCTCGTCGTCCACGCGCTGCCGGCGCCAGCGGTTGCGCAGGGCGATGGCGACGGCCTTCTTGGCCTCACCCTGCCCCACGATGTACTTGTCCAGCTCGGCCACGATGCCGCGCGGGGTCAGCTCGTCCAGCCAGGGCTGGGGCTCGGCCGTGTCTTCGCGCGGAACTTCGGTCTCTTGGGTCGCCACGTCAGTCCAGCTCCAGAACCGTGATGTTGCGGTTCGTGTAGATGCAGATGTCTCCCGCGATCTCCAGCGCGCGCCGCACGATCTCGGCCGCGGGGAGCTCCGAGTGGTCCTTGAGCGCGCGGGCCGCCGCCAGCGCGTACGACCCGCCCGAGCCGACGGCCACCACGTCATCGTCGGGCTCGATCACGTCGCCGTTGCCGGAGAGCATGTACAGGTGCTCGCGGTCCGCCACGGCCAGCAGCGCCTCCAGGCGGCGCAGGTAACGATCGGAGCGCCAGTCCTTGGCCAGCTCCACCGCCGCGCGGCTGAGGTTGCCGGGGTAGCGCTCCAGCTTCTCCTCGAACTTCTCGAAGAGGGTGAACGCATCGGCGACCGACCCGGCGAACCCCGCCAGGATCTTGCCGTCGCGCAGCTTTCTCACCTTGGTGGCGGACGACTTGGCGACGGTGTCGCCCATGGTCACCTGCCCGTCTCCCCCCAGCGCGACCTTGCCGTCGCGCCGCACGGCGAGGATGGTGGTGGCGTGGAATGTTGGCATGGTCATGTATGTTCGCCCGTCTCTCGTTTCTGGTTCTTGACTGCAGGGATCAGGGATGGGGAATGGAGGATGAGGGACCAAACCGCACCCGTTGTTCCTAATCCCTAATCCCTAATCCCTGGTCCCTGGTCCTTCACGCGCGCGGATGCGCCTGCCTGTAGATCCGCTTCAGCCGCTCGCGCGACGTGTGCGTGTAGATCTGCGTGGTGCTCAGGCTGGCGTGTCCGAGCAGCTCCTTCACGGCCAGCAGGTCCGCGCCCGCGTCCAGCAGGTGCGTCGCAAAGGTGTGGCGCAGGGAGTGGGTGGACAGTCCCGCGTCGTCGGCGATCCCCTTGAGGAAGGCGCCGACGACGTTCTGGATCTGGCGTACGGTGATGCGGCGCCCCGTCTGCGCCACGAAGACGGCGCGGCGGTCCGGCCGCTCCGCCGTCTCCATCACCCGCTCGCGCGCCTCGTAGTAGGCCCGCAGCGCACGCGTCGCCGCGCGGCCCACCGGCACGATGCGCTCCTTGCGCCCCTTCCCCATCACCCGCACGCGGTCGCTCACCAGGTCCAGGCTCGCCAGGTTTAGCGCCTGGAGCTCGGAGAGACGCATTCCGGTCGCGTAGAAGAGCTCCACCACGGCCAGGTTGCGCAGCGCGTGGAAGCCGCCACCCTCCGCCCGCGCCTCGGCGTCGCGGAAGACCGCGTCCATCTGCTCGCGCGTCAGGAAGCCGGGGAGGTGCCGCTCCCGCTTGGGCGTGCGCACGGTGCGCGCCGGGTTGGCGGCCACGCGCGCCTCCACGTGCAGGAAGCGGTAGAACGACCTCACCGCCGACAGCTTGCGCGCGATGGTGGTGCGCGCCAGCCCGCGGCGGCCGGCCATGTCGCCCATCCACGAGCGGATGGAGAGGCGGTCCACCCCGCTCCACGTCCACTCGGGGGCGCCATAGTAGCGATCCAGAAACGCCTCGAACTCCGCCAGGTCGATCGAGTACGCCTCCAGCGTGTTGGGCGAGAGCTGGCGCTCATGCGCCACGTAGCGCAGGAAGGCGTCCACGTCCTCCCGGCGCGCCGGGTCGCCGGCCGGGGTCACGCCGCGGCGGGCTCCGGCGCCAGCTCGTGCTGGCGGATCCAGGCGGCGAAGTCGGCGCGGGCGCGCGCCACCAGCTTCTCGCGCTTCTCCTCCTTTTTGCGGACCTGCTCCTCCAGCGGGTCCACCAGGCCGAAGTTGGAGTTCATCGGCTGGAAGTGGCGCGGCTCCGACTCGCGCAGGTACCTCATCAGACCGCCCAGCATCGTCGTGGCAGGCGGAAGCACCGGCTCCAGCCCGCGGACGATGCGGTCCAGGTTCGCCGCCGCAAGGATCCCCACCGCGGTCGACTCCGTGTAGCCTTCCACCCCCGTGATCTGCCCCGCGAAGAGGAGGTCGGGGCGCTCCGGGAGCGAGCCGTGCGCGGTGAGGCGCGCGGGGAAGTTGAGGTACGTGTTGCGGTGGATGGAGCCCCAGCGCAGGAACTCCGCGTTCTCCAGCCCCGGAATGGTGCGGAAGATCCGCTTCTGCTCGCCGACCTTGAGGCGCGTCTGGAAGCCGACCAGGTTCCACATCTGCCCAGCGCGGTCCTCGCGGCGGAGCTGCACGATGGCCCATGCGCGCTTCCCCTCCCACTGGGGGACGGGGAGCCCCACCGGCTTCATGGGCCCGAAGCGGAGCGTCTCAGGACCCCGCGTGGCCATCACCTCGATGGGGAGGCACCCCTCGAAGTAAGGGACGTTCTCCCAGTCGTGCCCCTCGTACCCTTCGCCGGTCCGCAGCGCCTCCACGAAGGTGTCGTACTGCTCCTTCGTCATCGGTGCGTTGAGGTAGTCGTCGCCCTCGCCCTTCCCCCAGCGCGACGCGGCGAAGAGCGTGTCCATGTCCAGCGACTCGGACGACACCACGGGCGCGATCGCGTCGAAGAAGGCGAGCCCCTCGTCCCCCAGCGCGCGGCGGATGGAGGCGGAGAGCGCGTCGGAGGTGAGCGGGCCGGTCGCGATGATGGCGGGGCAGGCCGGGAGCTCCGCCACCTCGGCGCGCTCCACGCGAATGCGCGGGTGGGCCTCGATGGCGGCCGTCATCCGCGCCGAGAACTCGCGGCGGTCCACGGTGAGCGCCGTGCCGCCGGGGATGCGCGAGGCGCGCGCGGTGGCCAGCAGCAGCGATCCGCCGGCGCCCAGCGCCTCCATCTCCAGCTTGAGCAGCCCGTGTGCGTTGGCCGGGTCTTCGCTCTTGAAGGTGTTGGAGCAGACGATCTCGGCCAGGTCGTG